>MZXQ01000335.1:0-853 GCA_002926195.1 Candidatus Methanomarinus sp. HR1
ACCAAGAGCTCAGTGAAAGTAATATCATCTTCCAATGCCCACCAGAACCACAGCCTATCAATCCATTTACTATCAAATAACATTCAGATCATAGACTATAACCACTCCTTACAGGGCATAAATCAAAAAATATTTCCATTTAACCAATTTGTTGTATCCATTTCAAAATCTTCTTTTGTGTTTTTTACTGCCCGGATTCATTCACAGCCCCAACAATCGCATCCACAAAGTCATCTGCACTGGCCCCGACCATCTGTATCCCATTCTCTTTAAAATATGCATATACTATTTTTTCTATATCCACTCTTTTAGTTTTAGACCCAATAAGCAGGCTTTCCAATGAATCGAAATCAATATCATTTATCTGCATAAAATCGCCAGTAATCCCGGCACTCATTATAGTTCCTTCATTCAAATATAATGAAATCCTGATAATTCCTTTTTCCGCAGGATAGATACACCTGGCATTTGATACGCTGCAATGACCTGGTCTGAGTATAAATTTCTTTGACGAAAAAAGTTCCATTTTTTCCACCCATATCTCTTTTTCTTCTTCATTCAACTCCCCTTTTATTAATTTTATGCCCAATGCCTCTTCAAAACCAAAAATAAGATATTTTCTTAGTTCCAAAGGAGATATCTCTCTTCCCAATTCCTGGATAATTGTGGTGATCCTTTTCTGCACAGATGAAACCCCTTTCTTTTTCAGTTTGGGTTTTGGGATCCTGGCAATCTTCATAAAAGTGTCCATATCAAAATCCCATATAACACTGCCGTATATCAGCAATGAATTGTGCCTGCTCATCGCAGTCATTCCCCCAACCTTTTTATCCCCTATATTAATATCGTTCAT
>MZXQ01000335.1:911-1161 GCA_002926195.1 Candidatus Methanomarinus sp. HR1
TTGTCTATACAGATACCCCATGATGTAGCGCCAGGAACCATTAATCCTGCTCCGCCACCTGTCTCACGCCTCTCAATCGTTATTCCGAGTTTTTCACATTCTGTAATGTCGCATTCTTCTTCACAACATTGATTTCTACCCAGGGAAAGCACACTGCCAGGGCATTCTTCTAAAAAAACAGTATTAGGACTTACTCCTTTAACCATCCCATCCACGAGTGTGGAATGTATGGAATTACATCTTATTACTT
>MZXQ01000335.1:1210-1351 GCA_002926195.1 Candidatus Methanomarinus sp. HR1
TTTCTTCCTGGCATAAATCATTATTCCCACCCCTATGATAAACATAACCAGAAGAACCATAGGATAACCATATCGCCAATCGAGTTCCGGCATATATTTAAAGTTCATCCCGTAAACACCCGCTATAAAAGTCAGAGGGAT
>MZXQ01000335.1:1375-1716 GCA_002926195.1 Candidatus Methanomarinus sp. HR1
TCAAGCAGTCCGGAAAGCATATCATTAAATATCTCAATTGTATCGATCACATGGATCGTATGATCGTGAACATCCTTGAGATATATCTCGGTTGACTCATTGAACATATCCGATTCTCCTCTTTCCAATCTTCTGATAATTTCCTGTAGGGGCCAGACCGATTTACGAAATTGCAGCATTTCTCTTTTTAGACTATGAATATCCTGCATGGTTTCTGGTCTTGGTCCATCCAGGAGGTCTTCTTCCAGATCTTCTATCTGATCTCCAATTCTCTCAATGATTAGAAAATAGCCATCAACGATCACATCTATCAAAGCATAAGCAAGATAATCAGCACCCCT
>MZXQ01000101.1 GCA_002926195.1 Candidatus Methanomarinus sp. HR1
TTCCTCTGCCCATTTCTGCTGTTCTGCAGAAAAATTAGCGTATTCCTTTGCATTCCATTTATACATTATTCCACTTAGATAACGTATAATTTAATATACTTTCTATACAATTCTATTTAGGACGTGCAAATAATGGCTGATGAATTAAAAGATATTTATCATCTATTCAACCCTGATAAAGCCCTGTTGAATGATGAGCTGGGGAAATACTATGTTGAAATAGACCAAAACGAAATCAATATAAAGGAGCTGCAGATCCGTTTGGAATTAGGACTGGAGACAAGAGAGCCTATTAAACTTCTTTTTACCGGTCACCGCGGTTCAGGAAAATCAACTGCGTTGAACCGACTTATTCTGAATCTACATGGTGATTTCTTTATTGTTAAGTACAATCTACCTGATCTACTTGATCTAAATGATGTAACATATATTGATGTCTTATTGTCCATTCTTACAAAATTATTTGAAAAAGCACAGGAAGATAAAGTTAAATTAGGGGATAGTCTTAGTAGAAGAGCAGATGAATGGAGCAGTTCCATAACAAAAACAATAATATCTGAAAAAGGAAAAGACATGGAACTTAAAGCTAAAATACCGTTTTATTTACTTGAAATTATGGGGAGAATAAAAAATGAAAGTACAACACGTGTAGAAATCCGAAAACAAATCGAACCTCGTGTTTCAGAACTAATAAGCCTGATCAATGATACCATTGCAGAAATTGAAAAAAATGATAAACAAATACTTATAATTATTGACAGTCTGGAAAAAATCAATTCTGATAATGCTTTTGAGCTATTTTTTAATCATGAGACTCAATTGACTCAGCCGATGTGTAAAATTATATATACATTCCCCAAATCTCTTAAAAGTTCTAGTATTTTTCAACAAATAAATATGAACTTCAGTGATGTTTATGTTCATCCGAATATTAAAATTCATGAAAAAGAGGGGAGTGAGCATCATTATGAAAAAGGTAGAGATTTTATGAAAGAGATTGTTTCAAAGAGAGTATCTCAGGATTTATTTGAACCTGATGCTTTAGAATATATTCTTGATATGAGTGGTGGAGTTGTAAGGGAATTTATCAGGATAATCAGGGACTCTTCTATTCGTGCATTGACAAGAGGAAAAATAACAATAGATAAAGATATTGCAATAGATGTAGTAAATGGACTAAAAAACCTCTATCAAGC
>MZXQ01000334.1:0-2294 GCA_002926195.1 Candidatus Methanomarinus sp. HR1
CCCCCGCAGGGGCTTTCTTGAAGGGCTCGTAATTTCGCACAACGGTTCTGGTATATCTGAAGTTTTTACCGCAGGCAAAAATTTGGGCGAACGAAGTGAGCCAGATATACCATGTTATCAAATCGTTGTGTGGGCGATTCTGTATATCACATTTATGTTTGATGGAAATTCACACTTATTTCTCAATTAGAAAAATGTCTTTTAATGTATTCAACTAATTTTGGTCCTTTAAGCTGATTGGTTGCTGGATTAGTTCTTACAAAAAATTCCTCCTCGTCATAATAACATGGGGAAGTAGAAGGCTTGCATTCAACAAACAAAACTTTTGCTTTATCAATATCAACAATACGATATTCAATAAATGGATAAAAATCTTCACCTATCTTGGCTTTAATCAAACTATTAAAGTTTAGAAGGAATTTGTCTTCATTTTCACGAAACTTAGCCATTTCTCCCCCTAACCCGGTTACATTTCCCTCATCACCAACACCTATTAGCAGATTGCCTCCATCGGTATTTAGAAAAGCTACAATCGTCTTTAGCGAGGATTTTCTAATATTTTCGTCTTTTATGTCTGTGTGTATATTCAAAGAGAAAGTTTGTTTGAATTCTAATGTTTTAGACTCTCCCTTTCTGATAAGAGATCGCATACGATCTACATCACTTAGACTATCCAAAATTTGAAGCATATCATCTATTTTGTCTTGGATTGATATCGGACTTTTTGGATTCAAAGATAATTCCCGCTTAAAATCATCAATAGATTTTTCTAATTTTTCAAGTTTATGATTAGCTGTAATAATAATCTTTTGCTCATTTATGCTTGGAATGGGGATACTAACTTGTTCTAAGTCCTTCTTTGTAGTTGTAGGAAATATTGTGCTGCCATATAAAGATTCTAAAACCAACCTTCCAAGATCAGATGAGAAAAATAGAGAAACATATTCATTTAGTACGACTGATTGATCCAAAACAATTTGGAAGTAGTTCTGATGCTTCAGTGTTGTCTGACGTAGGCTATATACAACAGGAGTGTTGCACACTCTTGGTATATAGAGGGCATTAGTTTTTTCTTCGAATTTTTTGTTTTGTTTTCCCAAACTTATTTCTGTGGAAATATCTACAAGGCGAAGCTCCTTAAATTCTTTATATTGCGTTTGCAATTTTTCAATTTGTTTGGTAATCTTATAGTTATTAAATCCTTTAAAAACAGATTCGTTTACAAAAACCCCCGTCTCAAGATGGTGTGATGATTTATTCTCTGTTAGGTTACGTAGAATTGATACTACTGAATCAGCATCACTTATCTCGGCAATAAAAAGTCCCGTACCTCCACTTCTAGAAACCAATATGATGATAGGTCTTAAGGATGTTTCAGGAAGAAGGATGTTTTTTGGGGAATTAAAGATAGCGTTGATATAGAAACCAAGATCATTGAATACTGCTGTAAACCTTTTCCATTCTTGAGACCATAATATAGCAGGCTCTACTAAAAATAATCCATATCCATTTCTGGTTAATTTGAAAAGGGATTTTAGGATTATAATCCAGTTTTTTTTGGCTTTGATGTTAATATTTCCATCTTTCCACTCCACTCTTTTATCTGCTCCTTTATATCCTAGCGGTAAATCACCTATAATAAGATCATAGTTGTCATCAACTTGCTCTAAAACAGAGAAGGGATCTCCAATGATAATGCTCGTATTAGAGTTGTTAGTTGCTTTAGGATAATTAGCAATTTCTACATCAGCTATGTCTGTAACTTTACTAAAAGTACCGAATGTAGATGCGTTTATAGACAAAACACTTTTCAGAGAGAAAAAATCCTTTATTTTTTCAGCAAGCGTGTTTGTTGCTAATAGTCCTATCTTTTTCTCCTCTTCTTCCAGTCTCTGCATTTATATCCCTCTTGCATCTAATTTGTAATTATACAGAACTTAAAGCCCACACAATGTCTGATAACTTCAGTATATCCGAACAAGGTTCGCATATACTTCCTTCTGGACGAACTTTAATATCATCACATGTCCTTCTTCATACTTCTCCTATATTATGCCACCCATTCCACCCCATAAAATCCTATCGATCATAGAGCCAACCCGACCTCGGTCATCAATCATCGCGATCTACGAAGTCACGGTATACCCCGTACAAATGTAACGAGGCCTGTATATAACGATTTCAAGGAATATTTCCTTTCTTACATTCTACAATACATTATATAATTAATAAACTTTTCGAATGTACCGCCCTCTAACTGCCAGAATCACCCTGATATCCTTAAAGCTGCCCCC
>MZXQ01000334.1:2386-4935 GCA_002926195.1 Candidatus Methanomarinus sp. HR1
TCGTCCGATTATTCACGTATGCCAGATAGGGGATACATGTGTGCGCTATCCCGAGGCGCAACTCGGGCTGCATTGGTCTGGCTTTCCTTTTCAGTTATACCTTGCGTTCGCTTGCGCTTCGGGGTGTGGTTGCTGATATTAAGGAACTCCGCATAGTACATCACAATATTGCACTTCCTGTTCTCTTCATCAGGGAGCAGACCTGGATGGGTGGATTTGAACATGTAGTGGGATATGAATTTTTTATCTTCAATGTCTTGGTTATTTCTCTTTCTCTTTTATGATTCAAGGCATGCCGTCAACGACCCTGGACTTCGCTTCGCTCAAATCCGAGGCATCCACAGATTGGAGGTCGGGTTGTGAAGTGGGTATTCGCCAAAGCCGATTTGTAATTGTGATATAAGACATGTGTCCCTTTAGTAAATGCTCACTTCGTTCACATTTNNTTAGTCAATAAAATCCGAGCGTTAGCGAGGATTTTGTTCATTACAGTTTAATTTGAATATCTTCACATCTGCATTCTCATAGAATAGTTCATACCCTTCTATATAGTCACCATTCCATAATCTATAATAAATTGAAGAAGCAGATATCGGCGTCATGGCTTTTAGCTTGCTATCATGAAATGTTATAAAAATATTATTCATTTCATATCCAGCACAGTACCCTATAATTGATGAGAGCATTGCGTCATTTCTGGTTATCAGCAGATACACTTCTGAGCTATTATACTTTTCTTTATATTCTTTTACAATCTTTAATCCTTCTTCAGGATCCGTACCCATAATGACTTTACTGACCGGTATTACATCACAGTCCCTGATGTTCATTTGGTCGATTACCGTGCGTCTATTACCTGTATATCCGATACTATTACCATAATCCCACCAGTTGAAGAATAGAGCATCTTCATCAGTATTGTTCTTGATATATTTATAAGCTATAGAATAATTCTCCGGCCATAATTCCTTAGTATGAGGTATCATATGAGCTGATGAAACAGCCATTGAATAGAGCATTAATGATACAATAATAATGATTATTGCTTTAGAGAATTGTCTAGGTCTATCCTGTTTGATCGTATCTATTCTATTAAAAATATAGACTGCTCCGATACCTATTCCTACAAAAGCAAACATAGAAAAGATATCTAAAAAATGATATGCTTTTACAGCAGGTATAAGAGTAACTATGATCAAGGACAAAAGATAGATACCTCTGATATTATTCAATTTATCCATTTTATCTGTCTTGAATAGTGCAAACATTCCAGTTAGCAGTAAGATAACCCCTATTATCACCCATGGACCGAATACCATTTCATATGATGTGAAACGTGTGGGCTGTAGGTCTGCTGTAGAGGCATAGACCAACGGCGCCTTCTGCATACTCAGCATCTGCATAGCTCTGGATATCTCACAGAGCCCCTTAACAGGATATAACAAATAGGCCAGTCCGGTCCCGAGTATCAGAGTGATAACAGTAAATATCCATACTCTTTTTATCCCGTCCATAGATCTTTTCCTGATCAGATAATAAATAGATAATATGAGAGTAAAGGAAATAAGAATAGTATGGAGAATAAAATAACCCCCCCACGCAAATCCAGTGAAGCCTATAAGTACAGCAGGCAAAAACAGGTTAACAATATAAAGCAATTGTTGTTGTGTCTTTTTTGGAAATGGCTTTTTAAGAGTATCGATTGCCCTTATAATGATCACAGCAGTTAACACTATAAGCAGTAATGATAAAGCATTGTGGAAGGTATACCCTTTTAGCCCCCTCATTAATAATGGATATGAGACGGATGCAAATATACTTGCAATAATCCCGGCCCGCCTGTCATACAGTTCTGTACCAAGCCAATAAATAACTACGACTGTCAATGCTCCTAGTATTGGCGGGACAATACCTTCGGAAATGGTCATACTTGACATTCCCATCTTCAGTGGAACGATATCGAAGACATGCCCGACCAGTGCAAGAAGATACGCCATAGCAGGCTGATATAATTCGGATGCACTATATGGGTCAGGAACTGCAGGGTGTCCGTATGTATAGATATACTCAGCTTGCCTGGCCATATATTCATCATTGGTGGGCTGTGCACCCCAAATGCCACCGGATAATCTGATAGATAAGGCAAAGGCAAATAGAAAAACCGGAACCAGTATTATATCCAATTTATTTAAGTATCGCATTTTTTCTTCCCGCCTTCTGTAACCCCGGCCATGCCACCATGATTGAAGTCACTACGGTATACCCCGTACAAATGTAACGAGTCCTGTATATAACGATTTCATGGAATATTTCCTTTCCTATATTCTACAACACATGATATAATTAATAAACTTTTTGAATGTGCCGCCCTCTACTCCAAGAATCACCCTAATATCCTTAAAGCTGGCCCCCACAAGTACAAATAGCCAAACAAACCGCACCGCCCATAATAAACACATTAATACCTCCCTGTCAAAAACTTTCACTTACATTATTCAGATAATATTTCACTCATGTCAATGACGATATAGATTTTAATTATCATTTCC
>MZXQ01000334.1:5012-6428 GCA_002926195.1 Candidatus Methanomarinus sp. HR1
CCCCCTGCACCCTGCGGTACAGGCTGAAGTATATCATTGGATCAACCATCATCGCTACTATGAGTTTGTCCGATTATTCACGTATGGCCGGATAGGGGATACATGTGTGCGCTCTCCCGAGGCGCAAGTCGGGGGCATCCACGGGGCTGGAGGTCGCGGATTGTGAGGTACGTGTAGAAAAATGTGTGGTAAGCGAGTAAGTGTGTTTTCACTAAAAGTAATTTGGAATTGTAGTATAAAACACGTATTCCACTTAAACTTAACAATATTGTAGAGATCCTTTCAAGACAAATCATGTTTTTTCAATTTTTTTATGTTCTTTTTTTCGGTAATACTGAGATAATTATCAGAACTCACTACCTTTTTTCCAGTTTTCATCTCAAGTTCCATTCTTGCATTTCCTGCAATTTTTCCTCCTTCTTTTGAAGAATCAAGACATTCATTGAATCCTTTGGAATCCCTGGATTTTGTGATTTCTGTCGTGGATTTTTCTCCAAGCATTGTAAATATCAGTTCCAGATCAGTCATGTGATCTCTTAAGTTCTGGTTTTTTTTCAACAGATCTAAATCTTTTAAATTTTTGTGTTCTTTTATCGTCTTTCCGAATGTGGCTTTGGAGATTTCATTTGTTAGGATTGCATACTCTAAACTTTCTTTGACCTCTCTATCATTCCATTCTTCTGTAAGTTCTTGCCTGATTGCGATTCCCCTTAGCCTTTTTTCTATCCAATCCCTGGGATAGCCTTTTAGTTCGTAATACTCTTTGACCCTATCCTGCGCTAGTTCGGGATTTTCTATTTCATCAATCCTTTCTTTTCCCAACTGTGCAAGCCATTGCTTAAATGGTTCAGCTTTTTTTGATGGGATTGATTGAATCAGTCTAAAAGCATTTTTAGTATTTACACAATCGGTATACCTTAATTTACCATCCCTGGCAGGTAGTTTCAAACCGTGACAAATTGTCACGAGTTCCGGTTCCCTCTGCTTGAGCTTTCTCCAATAGGCAATTTCATCTTTGCTGTCTGTAAGTATTGCGATAATATCCGATACAGAATAGTACCATTCATCATCATGCCATGTTCGTCGGATTTTTTTATCCCGGAAGACAATTAATGATTTATTGTTGGGTTTCATTTTAATTACAACATTTGTATATTTTCAAATAACTTAAGAATATCCCTTAATACTAACCTACCCTAAAAAGTAATAATCTATTTGATTTTCCCGGCCTCTGTTATTTAATACTTGCAATCTACGAAGTCACAGTATACCCCATCCAAATGTAACGAGGCCTGTATATAACGAATTCAAGGAATATTTCCTTTCCTACACTCTAAAATACATGATATAATTAATAAACTTTTCGAATGTACCGCCCTCTAACTCCAAATTCCCACTACCACGGCTGGCAGCTCC
>MZXQ01000100.1:0-8370 GCA_002926195.1 Candidatus Methanomarinus sp. HR1
ATATTATCTTATTGAAGAGTTAAAATGGTTTGAACCTATGTAAAACTACTTCCTATAGGTTTTTCTCATTCGGAAGTAGGGGGTTTCGGAACTGCTGAACAAACCGAAAGGTATAATAGTACGTTAATCTGTGTCTGAAATAATTATTTTTTGACTCTATCAAGATTACTTTTTTTTCTATAAAATATGTAATCTTGGATAATAATCACAAGCAATATACACCTCCTTGTTAGAATGTGTTTTTTTTAGACACGGATTAACACGGATACACTCACCTCCTATGGAGTTGAGTGCCTGCTACGCCTAAAGGGCGTGCAGGTAACACAGATTTCTCAAGAGGCAATATTTCATTAAATATACTGGTAAATTATCGTGATTGTTGCAGCCGATCTCGTTGATGAGCAAAATGATGTAAATCAAGTTAAACCAATGATACAACATATTTGGGCGAGTTCACTCTGATTTATCAGAAAATTTTAAGAAAATATAGTCAAAGTGTTGGATATTAGAATTCTATGAAATAGTGAGGGTTGGATTTGGGACAGCCTGTATAGAATATATATAACAACAAATTGAATAAAGGTAATATAATGGAAAATACAGAGATTTCAATTAACAATACATTTTCTTTTATTCACACTGCTGATCTTCATCTTGACAGTCCGTTTACAGGTATTACCAGGATCGATCCGAAAATAGGAAAAAAACTTATCAAATCAACATTCCAGGCATACGAGACGATCATTGATCTTTGTATTGAGAAAAAAGTTGATTTTCTTCTAATTGCAGGTGATATATATGATAGTGCTGATAAAAGCCTGTATGCCCAACTCAAGTTCATAAGCGGATTAAAAAAACTTTCAAATGCAGGGATATCAACCTATATTGCACATGGCAATCATGATCCTCTTAATAGCTGGTCAGCAAGTCTCGAATGGCCCGAGAACGTTTTTATCATGAATGGTGATTGTGTTAATACCTTTTCACATAAAAAAAACCAAACAATAGTTACCAGGATCACAGGAATAAGTTATTCACATCAACATATCACATCAAACCTTACTGAAAATTTTCCGCATAAAGAAGAAGATGATCCATTTACCATAGGTCTTCTCCATTGCACGATCGGAACAAATACCGGGCATGAGCCTTATGCTCCATGTACAATACAAGATCTTAAGGATCTCAAATATGATTATCTGGCACTTGGACATATCCATACAACATCAATCGTAAATGACAGTGATCCCGTTATCATTTACCCGGGAAATCCACAGGGACGTCATACCGGAGAACCTGGTCCGAGAGGATGTTATCTTGTAACAGTTGATCAGAATAGGTCAATATCAACTAAGTTTATTGAGACTGATAATATACGCTGGTTCATTGAAGAGATATCAATAGAAGAAATACCAACAGAACAGGAACTTCTGGATAAAATTATAGATCACACAGAATCGATTGCTACAAATGCAAAAGGACGCTCTGTAATATGCAGGTATATTCTCACAGGAAGAGGGCCATTACATACTACTCTTGCAAAAGAAGGAGTTCTTAATGATATCGTTACGCATCTGCGTGAGGAAGAAATATCAAGCTCTGTGTGGATTGAACAACTGGTTGATAACAGCCGCCGTTTAATTGACCGCAATATGCTATTAAAGAGAAACGACTTTACCGGAGATATTGTCCGTCTTGTTGATGAGTTATCTGTACATGAAAAATCACTTAAATCTATTGAAAAGTCACTTGAACCTTTATTTGCCTCAACCAGGGCAAAGAAAATACTTAAAAAGATCGATCATGAGGAACTGACGGACCTTATCAACCAGGCAGAGGACATACTGCTAAACAAGATCATCATTGAGGATGAGGATGAACATGAACATTGAAAAGATCCATATAGATGGCTTCGGGCAGTTCAATCAATTGTCCATCGATGATCTTCGACCTGGATTAACGATTTTCAAAGGAAATAATGAAGCCGGAAAATCCACATTACTTTCATTTATCAGGTGTATGCTTTTCGATTTTCCCGGTGCAAGATCAGCATCCAAATTCTATCCACCATTAGCTGGTGGGAATCATGGCGGCAGACTGGTCATTTCCACTGATTCTAATGAGCGCTGTGTTATTGAACGGTATACAGGTAATAAAAACAATGTGAAGGTAACATTTGATAATGGTTTGACCGGAGCAGATGCAGAACTTTCAAAATTGCTCAATTATATGGACAAGGACATTTTTAATAATATCTATGCATTTGGTTTGGATGAACTGCAGAGATTTGAGACCCTGAATAACGAGAACATCAGGGCTAATATTTACAGTGCTGGTACAGGGACAGGAAGAGTATCTATTTCTGATGTGCAAAAAAATCTAAAGAACTCTGTTGAAGTATTATATAAAAAACGTGGACGCAACCCCGAGATAAACCAGATAATCAATACAATAGAAGATATGGATAGACAGATATCTGATATTAAAAATGACCAGGCAAGATATGATTCACTCCATGCTGATAAGCAGATGAGATCAAATACTATCAACTTGTTGAAAGATGAACGTTCGAATATACAAAAAAAACTTAACAACATACATAATTTAATATCTATTTGGGATGATTGGAAGAATCTGCAGGATGCACAGATAAATCTTTGCGATCTACCAAAAATCGAGGATTTCCCTGAAAAAGGAGTGGACATTCTAGAGCGAATTCTTGAAAAAATAAGAGACGTCGAAGAAACAATCTTATTATTAGAGGAAAAATCCCAAAACAATAGAGCACAACAAGAGAGGATAATTATTGATGAGGAATTGCTTACACAAAGAGATACCATAATGGATCTTAGCAACGGAATTGAAAAATACCGCTCGGAAAAAGATCTATTACCTGAGCAAAATCAAAAGCTAAAAGATGAACATTTAATATTTTTAGAATTACTTAATGATCTTGGACCGAAGTGGGATGAAGAGATGTTAAACCGTTTTGATAGATCGATACCTGCAAAAGAAACTGTTATTCAAAAACGTAAGCTCATTGATGAGGTTAAAGATCAAATTGAAAAATTTCAAACTCATCTGACACAAGTAAACCTTGATATAAAAAAAATAGACGATGATGTTAACAGGATCAATGAAAATATAGACTCAACCTCAGTTACGATAACCTATGAAGAGATAAACCGGAAATTAGAGGCACTACGAAATCTGCGCCAAAAATATCCCATACTCATTGAAAAAGAATCCGAATTAAAAAATATCCAAAAAGAGGAAGCGTTTTTTACTGCTGTACAGCCAGCGATCACTCAAACAATACAAAAAGCTCCTATCTGGCCTGCAGGTGTGATGTTCCTTATTGGTATCATAGGATTTGTTTATGGATATTATAGTGGTACTATTCTCTTTGGCAGTGTTATTTTCATTCTACTTTGTATTAGTGCTGTTGCTTATTATGCTTCAACAAGACAAAATACACCTATATCAAAAGAAAATACTAACGGCACCGCTATTTCACAGGAAGATCCAAAAGAGATCCGTAATTATTCAAATATAGAGCAGCAGCTTGTAGATGAAATCACCTCATTAAAAGACCAGATGCTAAATTATGCCACCTCATGTGGGTTCGATAACATTCCTGAACCGGCATTGCTTGAGAAGCGTGATATGGAACTGCAAGAGACTGCCTATGCTGTTAAGGAGCTATCAGGTTTACAGGATGAATGTAATAAATTATTAAAAAAAAGAAATGAACTTACGAAAGAGTCGGAAGAATTGAAAAAAACACTATATAACAAGCAACAATCATTATTATCAATAGATACTGAGTGGAAAGAATGGCTCTTAAGCTATGATCTTGATCCGACACTTTCTCCTGAGAGTATACTTGAAATATTTTCAACCATCAAGTCATGCTATGAAAAACAAAAAACGATAAATACACTCAAATTCCAGATCAATACAACTGAAAATTCCATACACACTTATGAAGAAAGGATACAAACTCTTCTTAAGCAGTGCCAACGCACCCCGTGCGGACTTTCTTTTGATATGGATCTTCAAAAGATGCGTGATGATGTCGAGGGTGCACTCAACCAAACTCAACAGCTTAATCAATTAGATACTGCTTATGAAGATCTGATGAGAGATCTTAGTACTGCTAAAAACAGATATGGTAACCTGAATATTGAACTTTCGGATCTTCTTTCATCAGGTCATTCAGATAATGAAGATATGTTTAGAAAAAATGCCCGGATATGGGAGGTGCGACTTGAACTGCATACCCGGATCCAAAGATTAACAAAACACATAAAAAAAGTATCAGGAGATGGGGAACTCTATGATAATTTTATTGGTGATCTTGAAAAATCAAATATCTTCGATTTGAAAACAAACGAGGAAAAATATAAGGACCGTCTTGGAGAACTTGATAATGAACTCTCAAATAACCTTGATGATCGTGGAGCAATCCACAACCAGATCGAACAGCTTGAACACCATGAAGAAGGGTCAAAGCTTCGAATGGAAAGAGAGATCAAAAATGAGCAATTACATAACAGATCACGTAACTGGGCTGCTCTGGTGATTGCACAGGAGATTCTTAATAAGGCAATAGAGATCTATGAGAAGGAGCGCCAACCTGCGGTTATCATTGAAGCACAGTCGTTTTTTACCAATTTCACAGCCGAGCGGTATAAGCGTATTTACTCACCACTGGATTCTGCTGATATCTTTGTTGAGGACAGGGATGGTAAAGTCAAGGGAATAGACCAGTTGAGCAAAGGTACAAAAGAACAGCTTTATCTTGCATTAAGGTTCGGTTTTATCAGGTATTTTGGAAAACAATCCGAGGCAATTCCGATCGTGTTTGATGAGATCCTGGTGAATTTTGATCCTGTACGTTCACAAAATGCCGGCAATGCTATTCGGGAACTTGCAGCAACAAATCAGATACTTTTTTTTACCTGCCACCCCGACACTGTGGAGATACTTACGGATGCGTCACCGGAAGCGCAGGTTATTGACCTGGATAATTGCTGTGAAGATTAAATGTGAGCTATATAAGAAAAAAAAGAAGGGCCAACCCCTAAAAATAATCCCCTCTCTACTAAATTACCTTACAATTCTACAATTCCTAATATGCAAAATGATATGCCAGTGCTTTTTTATCCTCAAATTCCAGTTTATCATACATGGAATCAAATAATGCCATAACCTGGAGGTTATCATACGGGTCCTCAAGCTGCTGTCTGGCTGACTTGAAGCATGACCATACATTCGATGAACGAGTACAAATAACAGCACTATCTGCTATTGGTTCGACTTTATGTATTATTTCCGGGATATGTTCTTCTCGATTTGCATAGAATTCCTGTGTATAGTATTTGTATGCAGTGGGATTTGTTCGTTCCCATTCTTTTACATGTTCTGGTAGTTCCTTATTCATTGCCATATATTACTCCTCTCGTGCATATTCTTATCGAATGTTGTAACAATTGATGTTACGAATTAGTACATAGGTATTACTACTATATAGTCATTTCTATTTTGGCAATTAAGAATAACAAATAATTTATATGTATATAATACACAATATCATTTGATAAGTATGACCGATTATTGGGACCCATTAATAGAGCGGATGCCGGTTGACGAATTAAAAAAAGTCCAGGAAGAAAAGCTGGTACAGCTTGTTCATTATGTATATAACCATTCTATTTTTTATAGAAAGCGCTTTGATAAGGCAGGTATCTCACCTGATGATATTAATTCACTTGCTGATATTACCAGACTGCCATTTACTACCAAACAGGACCTAAGGGATACTTATCCTACAGGCATGTTTTGCGTACCCAAAAAAATGGTCGTACGGTACCATGCGTCCAGCGGGACCACAGGCAAGCCAACTGTAGTAGGATACACTCAAAATGACATCAATGAATGGACAATATCCCTTGCCAGGGCACTGACATCTATTGGTATTGGCAGAGAAGATGTAGTTCAGGTTGGTTATGGCTACGGTCTGTTCACAGGAGGGCTTGGATTGCATTATGGTGCAGAGATGGTAGGTGCAAGTGCTATTCCAACCAGTTCAGGTAATACCGAGCGGCAAATCGAATTAATGCAGGATCTTGGTTCTACTGTTATTGCCTGTACGCCTTCTTATTTCCTTCATATGTCCGAGGTCGTCAATAAACTGGGGATCAATTTCAAAGACGATACAGAATTAAAATGTGGAGTATTCGGAGCAGAACCATGGTCACAGGAGATGCGCCAGCGCATAGAAAAACAAACAGGCATTAAAGCATATGATATATTCGGGACTTCTGAAATAAGCGGTCCCCTGTTCACTGAGTGTACTTATCAGGATGGTATTCATATCTGGGCTGACCAGTTCCTGATCGAAGTTATCGACCCAAAGTCAGGTGAACAATTACCAGATGGGGAAAGAGGAGAACTTGTTGTTACCACACTGGTTAAAGAAGCTCTGCCGCTTATACGCTACCGTATCGGGGACCTTACAGTCATTAATAGTGAGCCCTGTAAGTGTGGAAGGACACATCCACGTATTATGCGCATACTGGGCAGGACAGATGATATGATCATAGTTAGGGGGATCAATGTATTCCCGGGACAGGTGGAAGCTGTGTTATTGACCATACCTGAAGTAGCCGAACACTATCAGTTGATCATTGACCGTAAGGGTGAACTGGATACCCTGACCGTACAGGTAGAGGTGACTAAAGACGTTTTCAGCGATAAGATCTCTGATCTTATGAGACTTGAGAATAAAGTAGGTAAATCTTTAAAAACTGTCCTTAACCTTTCTGCAAAAGTAGAACTTGTTGAGCCAGGTACGATCCCACGGTCAATGGGTAAAGCACAAAGGGTTATTGATAAGCGTAAGATTTAACACGGGATCTATTAATCATATCATAGAGGTGAGATAAATGGAAAATAAGATGATCAAACAAATATCAGTATTTGCTGAGAACAAGCCTGCCAGACTGGAGAGGATGACAGAGATACTTAAGTTAGCGAATATCAATATAAGGGCATTTACTATTGCAGAAGCCGGGGATTTCGGAGTACTGCGAATGGTAGTAGATAAACCTGATACTGCACATAGACAATTAAATGAGGCAGGGTTTACGGTATCTGAAACTGATGTACTTGGTGTGGAAATGAGCGATTCACCAGGTGCTTTACATGAAATTGCACATATACTGGGTTCTAATAATATTAATGTAGATTATGCATATGCTTTTGTGACTGCTACGCAAAAGGCACTGCTCATTATCAGGGTGGATAATATCAATAATGCTATTACCGTACTTGGTAATGCAGGTGTTGTGTTGATAGATATGAAAGAAGTTGAAATGATATAAAATAAAATCAGCGTTGTGGTTCGATTATCACTTTCATAGACTCCCCGGCCTCTGCCACCAGTTCAAATCCTTTTTTTGTCTGTGCAAGTCCGAGCTTATGAGTGATCATATCATCCACAATTACCCTTTTAGAACCTATCATCTCAATAGCTGTTGAAATATCCAGTGGACTGGCACCATATGAGTTAGCAATACTCACTTCGTTCTTCCAGATATCAAATACAGGGAGTGGAATAGTTACACCAGGTTTGGGAGATGCAAAGAACAGTATAGTACCTCCACGATCAACACAACGAAATGCCTGGTCAATAGCAGGTACAGCCCCGGTACAGATAATTACCAGATCAACTAATGTATCTGCATTTAGCTCTTTTATCCGCCTTGCTACATCATCATTAGCATCGATCACCTCAGCACCGGACTTCCTGGCAAGCTCCAGTCGATACTGGTTGATATCAACAGCAATGATCTTGCCTGCACCCAGAGCAGATGCCAGTTTAATATGCAGCTGTCCTGTAATACCACTACCGATGATCAGCACACTTTGACCGGGTCTGATCCCTGCCTGGCGCTGACCCCTGTATACGCAGGCAAGAGGTTCGATAAATGCACCCTGGTCAAAGGACATGTTATCAGGGAGAAGGAATACTCCTCTATCTACATTAATAGCAGGAACTCTCAGATATTCGGCAAAACCACCGGGATCAAAATTGGTAGTGCGTAAAGTGTCGCAGACAGTATGATGTCCGGACAAACAGTAATAGCAGGTATTGCACGGCACATGATGGGAAACAGATACCCTATCTCCCACCTGATACTTCTTAACACGGCTGCCGATCTTAGTAATAATGCCTGCTATTTCATGACCCAGGACCAGAGGCGCCCGGGGTAGGCGGTTCCATTCCAGAACATCACTGCCGCAGATACCACTGGCAATTACCTTTACCAGCATTTCATCCTGGTCTATGGAAGGGACGGGCAT
>MZXQ01000100.1:8432-13676 GCA_002926195.1 Candidatus Methanomarinus sp. HR1
AGGCGCACATCTTTATTATTATAATATACTGCTACACGCATAAACACTCTCAATAAATTAACTAATTAATTTTTACTATCCGATAATCCTTACCATTAAGCCATTTATGGAATTCATGTGCCATACAATTACTACATGAATCCTCTTTAATTGTATCAATGGTTGACTGGTCTGTTGCTTCATCAATTTTATTCTGGGTAGGACATCCCCAGTCTTTACAGAATTCGCGCCTTTGGTATTCTTTAATTATTTCCATCCTCTTTCTCCTGTGCCTTATACAGATCCAGTGCCTCTTTTGGTGTATAATCCTCGTGCACTACTGCCCTTACAGCTTTTATCATAGCCACAGGATGATCGTTCTGCCAGATGTTGCGTCCCATATCTACGCCTACGGCACCATCCTGTATTGCACTTGAGACCACTTCAAATACATCCAGTTCGGTTTCCATCTTTTTACCGCCTGCTACTACCAATGGTACAGGACAGCCTTCTACTACTTTATCAAAACCATCCGTATGATATGTCTTAACTATCATAGCACCCATTTCAGCAGCTATCCGGCAGCATAATGATAAATATCTTGCATCCCGCACCATATCTTTTCCTACTGCAGTCACTGCTACCACAGGCATACCATATCGCTGGGCTTTATCACATAGATCAGCAAGATTCATCAGTGTCTGGTGCTCGTACTTGCTGCCTACGTATATGGACATTGCCATTGCTGCGACATTCAAACGTAATGCTTCTTCTACTGAAGTAGTGATACCTTCCCTTGATAGTTCTTCACTAATAATACTATTACCGCCTGATACTCTAAGAACAATAGGAGTTGATGTTTTTGCATCAACACAATTACGCAGTCCTCCTCTGGTTGGCATAAGAGCATCTGCATAATCTATAAGCGGTTCAATTGTCTTTTTCGGATCTTCCAATCGTGTAGTAGGTCCTAAAAAGTATCCATGATCTACAGCCAACATTACAGTACGGCCTGTCTTTGGTTTAATGATCTGTGATATACGGTTTTGCATTCCCCAGTCCATAATAATCCTCCTTTTTTTCTAACAATCGATTCGACTAATAATCGTACTTTGATTGATCATCTTTGTATATAAGATATAACATTTATGTTAGTATATCAAGTATAACTTGATATACTCAAGAAAATCCGACCGAAGGGAGGATTTTGTTCTTGCCTGATTGAGTGTGGGTATGTTTTAAGCGTATCTCAGATTCCAATTTGATATTGATCAGGTTGGCAAAGTATTTTCTACTCTACCATACTATTAGCATATGAGGTAAAAAGGAAAAATGGTACATGAGATAATACAAACATATTGTGCGCAATGCTCACCGGATGAAATGGTACCCCATACGATACTCAAAGAAGGAACAGAACCTTTGATCAAATGTAAGCAGTGCGGTGCAGTCCACATATACAGAAAACAAAAAACCCAAAGCGTAGATATCAGGGTAGTGGTAAGCACAGGCGATCGCTCTTTCACACACAGATTGACCCTGGACTCGGATAAGATCGTATCTACCGGCGATGAATTTATGGTTGAGGATGAATTACATGACCAGGCAAACTTTGCCCTGATAACATCTATCGAATCAGGCAATCGACGGGTAGATAGTGCTAAAGCCGATGAGATTCTTACACTCTGGGCCAGGTCTACTGATAAAGTGATCGCAAAAATATCCATCACCAGAGGCTGGCAGACAGATACTATTGATCTGGAAGTTCCGGGGGACCGGGAATTTTGTGTTGGTGAGACCATATCCAGGGGACCGGATGTATTCAGGATAAAAAAGATAAAAATACGTAATGGCAGATTTACACAAAATGAAGGGGAACCGATCATGGCGAAACATATTAAACGCATTTTCACTGATTCAATTGAGCGAATAGAATGGTTAAATCGTCCTGCACCGGAAAAAACAAAAAAAAGGCCCTTTATGAACACAAACAAGTCTATTATTAAACCGCGGGGATCTAATACATGGACTTTAAAGACCAAAGAACGAGATTAATACGAAATCTCAAATCAAGAAATGAAGAGATATCAAACAGAGTAATTGATGCCATGGAGCTGGTGCCAAGACACCTGTTCGTACCTGAGAATGAACGTATAAATGCATATGTGGATCGCCCACTTTCCATAGGTAGCGGGCAAACCATCTCGGCACCACATATGGTAGCCATAATGTGCAGTTTATTAGACCTGCGTCCCGGACACAGAGTACTGGAAGTAGGATGTGGTATGGGATATCATGCTGCTGTTATGTCACAACTGGTACGCCCGGGTGGACATGTATATGCTGTTGAGCGGATTAAAATATTAGGAGAGTCTGCAAAAAAGAACCTGCTTGAATCAGGGTATGAAGATGTTACAGTAATGATCGAAGACGGCAGTCAGGGATTACCCCAACAGGCGCCCTTTGACAGAATATCTGTGGCCTGTACGGCACCTGAAATACCTGATATCCTGATCGAACAGTTAACACAGGGAGGTAAGATGGTAATACCTGTAGGTCAATATATGCAGGAACTATATCTTGTTACCAGATCCAACGGCATTACAAAAGAGAAAAAAGGCGGAGTTATATTTGTACCGCTTATTGGAAAATACGGATTTTAATATCTTCAGGCGAAGATTCTACGAATCTTCTAATCCTCCATTCCTCTGGAATGTCGGTCAATAAAATCCGGCAGGAGGGGGGATTTTGTTCTGAGTTCATTATGTGTATCCTGTAAAGGCAAAGGAATGTGTGGACGTCCTGTATGCCCTATCCTGGAGAAATTCAAGACATTCAGTAGATTTCCCGCACTATCTGATAATATTTTCGGAGCTTCCCCGCCTTCGGTTTTTGTTGGACGCTATGGATACCCGCAGGTATCTGCGGGCCCGTTAGTACCTCCGGACGTTGACGGGTCAGATGCAGCTATTTTTGACAACTCCCAATCATGGAGTAATTTGAGTATTGAGGATATCATAGGTCTTCGGTCAAGACTGGTCCGTTCTAATATGCGTTTGAATGTGAAAGATGCAGCAGTACCTGATATAATGCTGCAGAAAAGCCAGGAACTGGCATTATCTGAAGTTCCGGTAGATACGGAAGTATGGTTTCACAAACCACCCAGAATAGACATGCGCTTTGATAGTGTTACTACCCCAATGGGTCCGTCCGGAGAGGTTACAAAGCTGGATATCACACAAAATCCGGTAGTTCCCAGGCATGTGGACAAAGTGGTATATGATACTGATGTCCGGGCAGTTGACGCAGTAGGGGAATTATATAGTTCAGATATTTCGGTCGACCATATCACAAGGCTTCTATCTATCGGACTGTTAGGAAAACAGCGCAAGATCGTACCTACCCGTTGGTCTATAACAGCCACTGATGATATGGTTGGTAAAAAGCTCTCTAACGATATTAAGTATTTTCCAGAAATAAATGATATTTTAGTATATAGCGGTGGAATACACGGCAACCATTTTGAGATACTGGTATTTCCCGGTGCTTATGCATATGAACTGATCGAGATATGGATGCCAAAAGCAGTATGGTCAGGTGGTAATGTCACTTTGGAAGCAGACAGGGAAGATCATAGAAAAAAGAAATCATATTCAAATCTGGGCGGGGGTTATTATGCCGCCCGTCTGCCTGTACTGGAATATCTGCACCGGACCCGTCGTTGTGCCAGTATATTTACTATAAGAGAGATCACACCTGACTACTGGGCACCGCTGGGTGTATGGGTGGTAAGAGAAGCAGCAAAGCAAGCTATGTCGTCAGTACCAATGCGGTTTGATTCAATTGATGAGGCACTTATGGATATGTCAGCACGTATTCATACTTCTATAGATAGGTGGAAACCTGTATCATGGTTACTGGATAGAAAAACAAAACAAAAAACTTTAATGGATTTTGTTCATAAATATTAAATCATAGTACACGCATACTACTTGCTTATGCCTGAACCTGGAGATGAGCGCTGGAGTGCTCTGGAAATATCTCATAACCAAACTGTGCGTTCTAAAAAGATGGCGATGTTCAATACCAGCAGTATAGAACTGCGGCATCTGTTCATTGCCTGGGTAGCTCTTTCTTTTGCATTTGCTCTTGTGCTGGATGACCCTTTACCAGGTGAGACCTTTAGTTCTTCTTTTATTGACCTGATGATATTATGTCTTATTACTCTGGGTGTTTCCTTTATTGCTCATGAAATGGGACATAAATTCGTAGCACAGCAGTATGGGGCATGGGCCGAATTCAGGATGAGTTTAGGAATGCTACTTTTTGCTATTCTTATGGCCTGGCAGATGAATTTTATTTTTGCTGCTCCCGGGGCTGTACAGATATTGGGACCCCATATCTCTAAATCCCAGATGGGGAAGATAGCAGCAGCCGGACCCCTGGTAAATCTATTTCTGGCCTTTGTATTCATGCCGCTTCTATTTGATACAGGGTTTTTACATGAGATCGGTCTTTTCGGAGTGAGAATTAATTTAGCATTGGCAGGGTTTAATATGTTACCTATAAGTGTACTTGACGGGCGTAAAGTGCTGGCATGGAGCAGCATAGTATATTTAGGATTGGTAGCATTAATTATACTGGTGGGTATTTTCTTATTGCCGCTTGTGATATGAAGTAAGGGGGCATACATGCCTCCTTCGGTGTAAATCATAAAAACCGTTACTATTTTTCCTCAAATACGTATTTCCAAACAATAGCAGCAATAATTGCTCCGACAATTGGAGCAACCCAGAAGAGCCAGAGTTGCGAAATAGCTATTCCCCCTACGAAAATTGCCGGACCTAAACTCCTTGCGGGATTCACTGAGGTTCCGGTTATAGGGATACCGATTAAGTGGATAAACACAAGCGAGAAGCCAATAGCTATGCCTCCAAATCCACTCGGTGCCTTCTTACTGAGGGAACCAAAAATTACTAAGATGAACAAGAAGGTGAGCACAACCTCAGCTATAAAGCATGCTGCAATAGAATATCCTGCTGGGGATTGGGTGCCATAGCCGTTTTGACAAAGTCCATTCTCCAAAATGGAATAATCTGACTGGCCATTTGCAATTATTAATAATAGCCCGGCTGCAAAAATTGCACCTATACATTGAACTATAATATACAACAAAGCATCCACTGACTTAATTTTGCCAGCAAAAAGCATTGCAATGGTTACGGCAGGATTTATGTGGCATCCGGAAATGTTTCCGATTGCAAA
>MZXQ01000333.1:0-437 GCA_002926195.1 Candidatus Methanomarinus sp. HR1
CTTAAAAAATTATCTGTTTTTTTACACAGTGCAGGATTAGAATCAGACTATAAAATTAGAAACACCAGATTATATTCTAATTTGATTGCCTCAACAAGTAGTTGAGAAATTATAATGTTATTCAGACAGTGATTAAAAAATAATAAAGTAACTCAGGCTGAACCTGAGTACTTCATATATTTCATTAGTCTTGTTTCAATCACGGGGCCATACACAATCTTCTTTATTTCTTCTCTCTTTCGTTTATTGTTCTTTTCTCCGCTTGCGGTGGTTGAAGAAGAACAGCAGTCCCAGTATTGATACAACTGGTATGGCAATCGTTGAGAATTCGGGTATTTCCTTGAAGCTCACGTCTACGTTGGTGTCAAGCGCATCGATGCCTGCGTCATAATCTCCATCTCCGTTCACGTCAACAACGATGTCATATTTACCTTCGA
>MZXQ01000333.1:448-1998 GCA_002926195.1 Candidatus Methanomarinus sp. HR1
ACTGAAGTCTCGGTATCGGCAATTCTTGCAGGAATAAGCATACCATCTGTCCATGTGGTGTCATCAACTATATACAGGTTGTAAGTTGTGCTTGCAGCATATCCACTTCCTGTTGCATACACTGATTCACCGGGTTGGAATATGTCGTTTTGAGTTCCTGATCCGTAAGCTGATTTAATGGTGATTGCACAGGATTCCCAACTCTTAAAGGCGTCATTGGAAGTCTCACATGCACAAGTAGCCACTATAGTATCCATGCCTGCATTTGTTCCCGTGTAACTCCATGTAGCTTCCCCATTACTATCTGTTACCCCTGAGCCTGTGGTCCCGGCATTAGGTCCTGCGGTCACAGTGAAGGTAATCATTTGACTGGACGTCGGGTCTCCATCCGCATCAACAAGTGTAGCCGTCAGCGTGTGACTGGTGCCTGTCGGATTGGTGTCGGTTAAAGGCGCCAGGGACAGAGTTAGGGACATGAAACTTCCGGTCTCAAATGGATAGAACTCCACTTTACCTTTGCCTTCATCGTCATCGTAGATACTCGCATCAATCGTACTGTTGTTCATTCCCGGACCCCAGTAGTTATTTTTTGCTGTCATGACATAGTTTTGATCATTGTATAACTGCCATTCATATCCACCACTCTCTGTGTTATAGTCACCGTTCATCATGATGTTATTGTGTTCGATTGTGTTGCCGATACTTCTATTTAAGTAGAATCCACCTGCATTATTGAAAGCCACCCAGTTGCAGGAGATATTGTTGTTATCAGCATCGTAAAGGTGGATCCCATAGTTGTTGTTCGAAACATTGTTGTTTGTGAGTACGCTGTTATCCGACTGCCACAAGCTGATACCACTCTCGCTGTTCAATTTAGCGGTGTTGTTCGTAAGTAGGATATTATGGCTATCATCCTCTATGCGGATGCCCTCCCAGCTGTTTAAGTTAGCAGTGTTATCTGCGAGTGTGTTGTAACTCGAAAATCCTAAGAAGATGCCACGTTTGTTGCTTGATGCGATGTTATTCATCAGCATGTTGTTGCTCGAACTATCCACGCTGATGCCGAAGAAATTGTACGATGCATTGTTATTGGAGATGTTGCAGTAGTTCGCATCCCATAGATTAATCCCGGCAATCCAGTCACTGCCTGCATTTGCTCCAGTTACCATAAACCCGCTTAGATTCACGTAATTCGCGGCCACAATAATGACACTCGTAGTTGGAGTTGCAGCCTGAACCATGGTTGAAGAGGAGCCGTTCTCTGAACGGAGCGTTAAACGCTTGTTAAGATTCACGTTCTCCGTGTACACCCCGTCCTTAACGCAAACTGTCTCGCCATCAGTAACGTTGTCAACTGCATGCTGTATTGGCGTATTGCTTGCATTAAAAGAACCACCCACACGCCACCAACCAGTCTCGTTCACGCTGATATCACCGCATTTGCAGGGAATAGCGCTTACTGATGTCGCAGAAATAGACATGAACGCTAAAATTAATATAATCACTCCAATCCTCTTTATTAGCATTTTCATTTTCGATATATCAAGTTA
>MZXQ01000099.1:0-5567 GCA_002926195.1 Candidatus Methanomarinus sp. HR1
AATTGTAGGCGGGGCATCAGGTATCGTTCATTTTCTACAGTTTAAATTCATCTTTCCAAAACCAGTGTAGCTTTCCTTCCTCCGGTTTCTTATTATGTTAAAAAATGACTTTCAAGAGCATCAGACAGTTCAGGAGAGCAAGAATTGGTAGAAAATTATATGGAAGATAAAATTATCTCTCATATGTATGAGCGAAAATATCAAAATCCCCAAAAAAGATAAACAAATATTTGACATGCTTCAAGCAGAATTAACCTCCAAGACTGGTAAAAAGATAACCTATCAAGAGCTTTTTTCGAAGATTATTGAGTTCACAAGGTATAATAAGAATAATTTCTTTGGCAGGATCCATAACTTACCCCTTTCAGAAAAAGAGATTGAAAAGCTTAAAGGGCTACGTAGCGACTGGGGCATTGTGACTGATGAAACGAAAATAGATAAGATAATATATTAAACCGAAAGATGAGTCTTATTATTAGATATACTGCTAAAAAATTGAGCTTTACCGACTGCTCTATCATAGAGATAATGAGAAATAGGGATATTGAACATATAGCCAGCTTTGATAGTATAGTATCGAGGTTGGAGTACTGATATTCATTTCCATCATGCATATTAACTCAATATCCAAATCCAATATCTACGGAATAGATTTCAGCGGTGCAAAACACGCCTGCAAGAAAATATGGATAAGTAAAGGAACCATTGATAACAACTCTTTACATATCAACGAATGCCGGCCCCTATCAGATCACACAAAAAACCCACTCCAGCGAGATCAATGCCTTGCTGCACTAAAATCCCTCATTACTAGTAACTCCCACGCCGCTTTTGGTCTTGATTTTCCATTCGGACTGCCCGAGACACTAATAAATGAGGATAACTGGGAGGAGTTTATACTAAAGTTCCCGGAACAGTATAGCTCACCCGATCAATTCCGCCAGACCTGCCGTAATGCAACTGATAATAAAGAACTTAAAAGGCTCACAGACAATCAAAGCCGCGCACCCTTTTCTCCTTATAACCTCCGGATCTACCGCCAGACCTATTTTGGGATACATGACGTATTATATCCATTAGTCATGGATAGATCAGCCTGCATCCTACCAATGCAGCATCCTGATAAAGAAAAACCATGTGTATTTGAGATATGTCCTGCCTCTACCTTAAAGCATGAGGGTCTATATTACAAATATAAGGGTAATACAGGTGCACATAAGCGATCTCGAACACGGATACTTGATTGCCTGGTTGAAAAAGAACTTATAGATACAATTTCATCAAAAGTCCGCACAATGGCTATTGAAGACACACAGGGCGATGCACTTGATAGTATTATAGCGGCTGCGGCTACATATAGAGCCCTCTTATCATACAATAACTATAATACGGAAGTATGTGATGTTTATGAAATAGAAGGATATATTTTTATTTAGCGATATATTCAGTATCTCCGGGCAATTTAGCGAATGCTTATTTATATTATTTATCACTTCCTCTATTGAGTTTTCCAGGCTATTTAAGTATCCACTTTAAATTAACATCTCAAACTCTTNNTCATCATATCAATTAGCTTCTTCTTACCCTTATTCTCAGCAGCAAATGACCTGATACATATAACCCAATCTGATTCTTTCCCCACTGATAAACATATCCTTCTCATTATTTTAAAAAGAAAAACAACTTTATCATAATGGATATGAGATCTAAGAATATCCTCATTTATCCGAACCCTGCACAGTGCTGCTCCCTGTTTTGGTGATTTCTTTGCAACAGCACAGGCAACCTGCCCTACCACCTCTACTGGCATATGAGTTATAAATTTCATTACAAGAGTAGCAGACAATTCAGGATATCTATCCAGCAGGTATGGTATTAGCATAAGCGCGTTTCTATAGGATCCTTTTTTTATTATACTATTACACAGATTCTCAAGAGTATGTATATCTAAAACACCTATCATAACCTCGAGCAATGTATCCATAGATGGATCTGCATTTATCCATCCACGCTCTATTGCTATTTTTGTAAGTAGACTCGATTCAACTTCCATACCATTGTCCACGGCTGTTTTAGAAACATCGATAATGACATCGGATGAGATTTTCGGCTCTGTCAATACTACATCAATGGCAATTTGTAAATCCCCATCATGCAGCAGTGCTGAAACGACTGCATCTCTATTTGGCATGTTTGTTAGCATCGCAGCCTTAAATTCTTCCAATTTTCCAATTCCTGTGAACACTTCTTTTATTTTTTCATAGTCATCTTCATAAAAATACCGGGACATTAAATCAAAAGCAATATCAATGGAGGTTGAGAAATCAACAAGATCAGGTTTTTGATCTATCAAGATACTGGCAATTGAAAAGTACAGTTTCTGTAAATCATTAAATGATCCTCCGGATATTGCCATCCCTTTTTTTAGTATATCAAAAGCATCTTCATATCTTTCTTCCCCAATCAGTACATTTGCCAGTCGAATATGGTCATCCCTGGTAATAAGTTCAAATTGAGCAAGACGCAATTTATCCTGCGGCATTCCAACATGTGCATATAGATCGATCAGTGTCCGGATGATGTTATTCTTTTTATACTGATAACGGGATTCATCGGCATATTCCTTTTCAGCATTCAATTTTTCCATCAAGTATTCCTCTACATGCGAAATATTATCCTTATTAATAATTCCAAATAGCATATCCCATGTATCCAGACCGTAATCTTCATTATTGGCAATATCCAGTATCGTTTCTAAGAGTATGTCCTTGTAGGCCCGGTCATTGATCTGTTTCATGCATTGATTAAAATCACACACACATTGAATTGCAAATCCACCAATACTGCCACCTGAATCGTCTGCCCCCTGATCAAATGCGGTTATGCAGCCTTTTATCAATTCCAGATATATTTCGGCAGCGTTTTTATATAACTTTTTGTCCATTAGACCGTTAGCAATATCCTGTATCTCTTCAAGCTTGCGTACTGCATCCCATATATGATAATAATCAAGATCTTCACATACTATCCAGTCAATTTTGTTGGAAATAGCATCAATATTAATCTCTGGTCTTTCATCTGCAATAAATGAAAAATCACAGACCATAGCAGGATTATGATTTATTATTTTTTTTACAATATTGATTATTTCATGTTTACTCATTGAATTTAGCGAAGTTATGAATTTATTAGAATCAGTAAATGATGAAGGTTCATGCACCCAGTTTAGAAGAAGGGCCACTGCGTGTTTACATTTATATCCTACCGGACAGGTGCATCTTGTATCTATTTCATGGTTATCAATAAAAACCTTTACTTCATATGGTGTTTCCATACTTCCTATAACACGTGCATAGAGAGTGTTATCTAATATTACTGGTTCTATAACATAGCCTTTCTCATAGTAGTTAAGTCCTCTATAAAAGGTTCTTTCATTGAAACTGTCCTTGATCATATCCTGGGTTATTTTCATCATGTTGAACATATCCGATCTCATAAAGAACCTTGATGCAATCACTTTGAATGGCCTTATTTGTACCAGAAAGGTTGCTGATAAGTTCTTCTATTACAGAAGTATCTCTATTTTTACATATCTCTTGTGTCAATTCCTGGTTGGGAACTTCATCTCTTCTTCCTATTGAACTTGATAATCGATTTATAATTTTGTTCTTATAAAAAATAATCAAACGTTGTCTGAATCATCTTGCTTTTTTTCAGATTAGAAAGCTTGATACCAAGCAGCCGTATCTTCCTTTTGTTAAAGAACTTACTTGATAATTCATTTGATACACGTTTGATAATATCCTGATCTTGCGAACTGAAACTCAAGGTCTTTGCTCTTGTAAAAGTAGTAAAATCCTCAAACCTCACTTTTACAGACACGGTACTGAAAGAATAACCTTTATGTACTAATGATTTATGCACCTTTTCTGAAATCATATCAAGAGTTTTAATTAATACTACCGGATCATCCGTATCCTTGTCAAATGTATGCTCCCTGCTGACGGATCCTATCTCCAGACTTTCTTTTACCTCACTATCATCCAAACCCAGGGCCAGCCTTTGCATTTTAGAACCCCACTTACCAAAGATCTCAATTAGCTTATCCTTATCAAAACAGGCCAGTTGACCTAAGGTGTCAATCCCCATTCCTGTCAATATTTCTTCATGCTTTTTTCCGATACCAGACAGTTTGCGCACATTTAAGGGTTTGAGGAATTTGACTACATTATCAGGTTCCACTACTGTCATGCCGTCGGGTTTATTGAGGTCAGAGGCTATCTTTGCCACAGATTTGACAGGAGCAATGCCAATTGAACAGGTAAGTTCTTCCCTGCCCCTTATCATGGATTTGATCTGTCCGGCAAGCTGAACAGCCTCCTTATAATCCTGTGCCCGATCGCTAATATCCAGAAATGCCTCATCCACGCTTACCTGCTGGAACTTATCAGTAAAGGATCTGAGGATCTTCATGATCCTGCATGAAACCTCTTGATAAAGAGGCATATTCACAGGTAAAAAAACAGCATCCTGGCATAACCTGTATGCTCTGGAAATTGGCATCCCCGAATGTATACCGAAGCTTCGGGCTTTGTATGAACAGGTACTGACCACTCCTCTGCCCTTACCCTGTTTAGGGTCAGACCCTACAACTACAGCAAGTCCTCTTAAGTCCGGGTTCTTACACTGTTCCACTGAAGCAAAGAAACTATCCATATCCACGTGGAGGATGATCCGGTACATACTACTACTCCTCTATTTACCTAATACGGGATAATATAGATATTGTCGTATCCAACTGGTTACACTAAAATATGGTGTGTGTTTTTGTGATTTGATCTATCATTTAACCTGCGGGTTATTTAAAAGAATTAATCCATTTCCAGCTTTAACCAATTTACCAGTCGCTATACATAAGCAAATCACTGTATATGGATATGTTATCAGCCAGCCAATTTCAAGTGCGCTTCCGATGCCATTAATCACGCATAGTACAATTCCTAATATTATTGAAAATTGAAGATTTTCCCATCCAATTTCACAACTCTTTTTTAGAGAATCGACAGCGTCTTTATTCTCAGATATCGAAATAGGGATTGCATACTGGAATAGTATCAAAAGAAGTAGACCAGGAATTATAAAGAAAATCAGACCCAAAAGTATCGCCAATCCTCCAATTATAAATATTAGCCAGCTAACGATAAAGTAATCGAATCCCTTGAAAACATCACCAATTTCAATTTCTTCACCCTGGATTATTTTTAATGCCATGTAGTATATTCCAAAAAACAGGGGAGGGGCTGTAATTATGAAAATTGAGCCAATAACAGCGATTAATGTAGCAATAATGAATGTTACAAACTGCTTTTTGTAAAAAAAAAAACTTTCGTTTAAAATATCTTCTATCCTCAAGAATTTTCCTCCTTTTATCTTCATAAAACGTAGGGCTCTTATAGTATATCAAGTATAACTTAATATACTATTAAAAATCTTTTTATTATTGTAAAGATCGAGTTCAATGAATTTAGTTTTAGATATATAATGATAAACCAGGGAAATTCTTTGGT
>MZXQ01000099.1:5612-23658 GCA_002926195.1 Candidatus Methanomarinus sp. HR1
TAATGCATCAGACAAGATTGATCTTAACAAGCTTTTTAAGTATGCCACAGCCATGAAAAACAAGAGCATGTGTTCAAGATTGGGATACTTACAAGAAAGCAAATAGAAAAATAAAGTATCACTGTTCACCCAGGAGAGAGACTATATCCAGATCGCCGGTACCTTACGAGGTTGCAGCCGGACTGGTTGTTGAAAGGTTGAATATAATCCAATAAAAAACAAGGTTTATATAATGATATAAATATTCCAATAAGAATTTGGAAGGTAATAACAATGAGAATAGCATGGGCAATTACAGGAGCCGGACATTTTATTAAAGAGAGTTATGAAGTATTATTAAAACTGAAAAATAACAATCCTGACATGAAGGTCACAATATTCATATCAGGTGCCGGATATGAAGTATTAAAAATGTACGGCCTCTTCGATTCACTGAATAAAATATCGCCGGGTGGGTATATGGAGGAAATATTCCTTGAAAAAGATCAAGGTTACAGTTGTCCGAAAATAGGCAGATTTCTAATGGACAAATATGACGTTCTTGTGGTAACACCTGTCACATCCAATTCAATTGCAAAGATCGCACATGGTATTGCAGATACATTAGTTACTAATGTTGTAACCCAGGCAGTAAAAGGAAGCGTACCAGTATATGTAGTGCCTGTGGATATATCAGGCGTAATACACTCAGAACTTCCCTTTAATATTGACAGGGATATATGCAAACAATGTTATATATGTCCGCCTGGGGACCAGTGCCCGAAACAGGCAATCACAGATGAACCCCAGATAGAACTACTGCTGTGTAATGGATGTGGGATCTGCACATCGCTCTGCCAGTATGATGCCATTAAAGGCGGTGAAGTAGTACTCAGGGTCAGGGACCTGGATTGCAAGAATGTCCAGATCTTAAAAGAACTTGATGAGATCACTGTACTGGAACATCCGGAGGATATTATGGGAATATTTTAATTGATATACTAGAACAAAATCCTCGCTACCGCTCGGATTTTCTGGACTGAGATTCTGGAAGNNTACTACAAAAAACCTTTATCCAAGGTAATATATCTGACATACTAGAAAAGGAGCCGATCCACATGCCAGTGATCAAATTATATTATGAAGATATTGAAGCATTAACAGGAACAGACAGGGACACTTTTATCAAGCGGATTCCCATGATAGGAGCTGATATTGAACGTATTGAAGAGGACTATATCGATATCGAGTTCTTCCCTGACCGGCCCGACCTGTACAGTCCCGAAGGCGTTGCCAGGGCTATGCGCGGATTTTTAGATATTGAGACCGGATTGACCAATTACCAGGTGAAAAGATCAGATATTTCCATAACTCTTGATGAGGGGATAAAACATATCCGTCCGTATCTGGGTTGTGCAGTAGTAAGAGGTCTTAGGTTTGATGATTACAGTATTGAAAGCCTTATGGCTGTCCAGGAAGACCTGCACTGGGGACTGGGTAGGGACCGTAAGAAAGTATCTATCGGCATTCATGATATTAGTAAGGTTACACCTCCATTTCGATATATTGCTACAGACCCTGAGTTTAGTTTCGTACCCCTGGACTTTACAGATCCCATGACCATGCAAGATATCCTTAAACGGCACCCAAAAGGTACTAAATATGCCCACCTTATGGAAGAGTTTAAAACCTATCCTTTAATACTTGATGCCAATAACCAGGTACTCTCATTCCCGCCTATTATAAACGGCGAATTAACCAAAGTAAATTATGACACACATGACCTTTTCATTGATGTGACAGGTCTGGATAAGAATGTATATACAGCACTGAATATTGTGGTTACCTCACTGGCTGAGAGGGGAGGCACTATTGAGGAAGTTACCATTAATAACAGTATTGAAGGTACGACCATCACGCCTGATCTCACACCAGAAGAATGGGTTATTGATGTTGAAGAAGTGAACTCACTTATCGGGATCTCACTCTCGCCCATGCAGATTAAAGAGCAGTTGGAACGAATGAAATTCGAAGCTGTTATTGAGCAGGACCACATCAAGATCAGATCCCCTGCCTATAGAGCAGATATACTGCATACATGGGATATTATTGAAGATATTGCAATAGGTTATGGATATGATAATATCACGCCCATAATCCCAAAAACCGTAACTGTAGGCCGGCAACACCCAATTTCAATTAGTAATAGAGAAATTATACACATAATGATAGGATTGGGGTATTATCAGGTAATGCCCTTTACACTGACAAGTGAAAAAATACATTACCATAATATGCAGCGATCGTCTGATGGTAAGGCGACATCTGTAAGGCATCCCATAAGTGAAGACCAGACCATGGTCAGAACAACTATTTTACCTAATCTGATGGAGATGCTGTCATTAAACCAGCACAGAGAGCTCCCCCAGCGTATCTTTGAAGTAGGAGATGTGTTAATCGACGGATCTACTATACAACACCTTGCAGGTGTGAGCATACATCCTGCTGCTAATTATACCGAGATCAGGGCTGTGGTTGATGCTGTTATGCGAGAGAGAGGCATACAATATACCATAGGCAAGATAGATGATCCTGCACTCCTGGATGGCAGGAGGGCGAAAGTACTGGTAGATGATAAAGAAGCTGGCATCCTGGGAGAGATACATCCGGATGTAATAACCAGTTTTGGAATGCAGCAGCCCGCCATTGGTTTCGAGCTAGTGATATGAAGATCTTTGATATCTCAAAAACTATTTCTCCTGATATGGAGATATATCCCAAAGACCCGGCTCCTGTACTGACCAGGGTACTGGGGCTTGAACAGGGGGATCTCTATAATGTCTCAAAGCTTCAACTTGGAACTCATACCGGAACTCATGTAGATCCACCCCTGCATTTGTTCTCAGGTGAGGTGGGTGTGAGTGAGATGCCCTTAGAACCGCTGGTAGGTTCTGCCAGGCTTATTGATATGTCTGGTATACGAAGACCTATTGAACCTGATGATATAGGTAAATTACATGCAGAGGAAATACTGCTAATAAAGGGAGCTAACGACGGGGCATGTTTAACTGCACTATGTGCACAATATTTTGTGGATAATAATATCAGGACCATTGGAGTTGATGCACTTTCAATAGGTGCACCGGATGAGGAATACAAAGTCCACCATATCCTGTTGCATGCAGGTATTATCATAATCGAAGGACTGGAACTCTGCGATGTAGAGGCAGGAAATTTTTTCTTTATATGCCTGCCACTCAAGATCGCTAATGCTGATGGGGGACCTGCAAGGGCAATACTTATCAATGACAGGTATCCGGCATTAGCCGAATACCAACATTGAATTCGTAGTGCCTAAAACCATTTTACTAACATCGGGGGTCATGTCAAGACAGACGAAGAAAGTACCGTATTCACCATCGAGATGATAACTGGCTACCTCATTACCTGCCAGATCATACATCCTGAGCTCCCTTTTCTCACTGATCACAACATATTCCATATAATCAGAAATGCTGATAACTCCTACATCAGATAGTGGTTTCATCCATTCTACATCACCGTGTTTGTCAAGCAAAAAGACCTTTGCTCCCGAATCACCTGGTTTTGTCAGGATATACTCTCCTTGCTTATCTATCGCAATCTCAACAGTATTTACATTAAGTTCCTTTTCCCAATTTTTATTACCATATTTATCAAAAGAATAAATGATATCATCAGTAGTCAAAATATAATATCTACTACCATCATCAGACATTTCAACGTCTTCAATTTCGCCTGATACATCCTTGTACCAGATATACTTTCCGTTATCAGAAACACAATAAAATCTATTGCCATTAACCCCAACAGGCATACGGTCAGCATTTTGGGAATAGTCAAAATCCAGGACTCTTGCTGTGCTACTTCCCGGGTTCCATACCCAACTTTGCGTACCATCGGATTCTACAGCCGAAAGGTGAGGTGTCTTTTCACCTCCCTGAATGATAGTTCCATTATTTAACAGGCACATGCGGTTGACTGTTCCACCTGCATGATATGAATTTAGTATATATCCTTCATTATCATATAACTTAACAAAATCACCATCTGCTATGGCAAAAAATTCACCTGAATCTGAAAATGAAATTAAATTTGCATTTATCCAGATTATATTTGTAAAAAGGTTTTCAGTTGGTGTTTGTACTATGACCTTCTGGGTTGTTAAACCTCCTAAATAATCCCCATTATTTGATATTGATACGTCCTTTACTCTTTTATTACTGGGCCATACAAATGAAGGAGCACTGAGGAGTTGAACAGGATCTAACGCAATAGAATCTTCTACTTCAAGGTCTGATGGTGTTGAGGTATTCGTCGGCGTAGCAGGAGGATCTGATGATTTATTGGTTGAAACCTCATCGTCACCGGATAAGCACCCCGAAAAAAATATAAGTTGAATTATAATAAAGATACTGATTATAATCATTTTTTTTTTCATCATATATCACCGTATATTATTGATAGTATAGTATATAATCTAAGAGATTATAAACTTATTCAAGCAAACTTGTTATTAACCACAATCAATATATTGAACTACAAACATGAATAGTATCCCTGATATGATGCCGGAGGAAATAAAAAAATGCTAAAAGTAACAAACCTGGAAAAGGACTATGAACTAGATGAAACAAAGATAAGGGCACTCGATGATGTAAGTTTTGAACTGAATGATGGTGAAATACTGGGGATAATGGGTCAGAGCGGTGGCGGTAAGACCACTCTATTAATGGTGCTCAGAGGAGTTGAACCATTCAATGGCGGTATGATCGAACTGGATGGACTTACAATAACTCCAAAATCCCCTGATGAAGATTACAGGGCATTGAAGAGTAAGACAGCAATTCATCTACAAAGAAATTTTGGCATATGGCCCGGGTCAGCTATTGAAAATGTTATAAGACGTTTATATTCCCATAAGGTCGGACATGAAGCTCTTCCGTCCAGGAAGCATCCGGATTATGATGACCTGTATGCTCAAAGTATGGAATTCCTTAAGCTGGTTGGTCTTGACCACAAAGCCGAGCATTTCACTCCTGTACTCAGTGGAGGTGAAAAACAGAGGTTATTGATAGCACGGCAGCTTGCGGCCAATCCAAAATTATTGCTACTGGATGAACCTGCTACTATGACCTGTCCTGCTACCAAACAGCAAGTACTGGATACTATAAAACGTGTCCAGCAAGAGACGGGAATTAAAACCATAGTTGTTTCCCACCTCCCTGAGATACATAGTTATCTTGCTGACAGGGTGATCTGGCTTGATGAAGGTAAAATCATACAACAAGGAAAACCGGGAGATCTTATTAAGGATTTCCTGAAGAATATGAATCCTAAAGTACCTCTACCGAAACTAAAAGAAGATAAAGTGGTCATTAAGGTCCAGGATCTATGTCAGAGATATTTCCTGGTACGACAGGGAGAAGTACTGGATATTGAAGATATGAACGTGGAATTTAGAAAAGGTGAGATCACTGCCCTTATAGGTCCCAGCGGTGCAGGTAAGACCACATTACTTCATGCTATGGACGGCCTTATATATCCGGATGAAGGAGAGATATATTTTTCACTTGATGATGATTGGGTAGATGTTACTATATATAATTTCAAACGGATGGAACTCCGTAGAAGGACCAGTATCATGTACCAGGAATTCGCCCTTTATCCCAATTCGCTTATCAGACATCAATTAGCATATAAACTGGGAGTTAAAGGCATGCATGTTATAGAGAATGCCGAAAAAAAGGCCAAGGAACTTGGTATTCCCGACGATCATCTGGAAACTTTATACAGACTAACCGACGTTGGCGGTGAGGAAGCACAAAAAGCACTTGGCGAGATGGGATATCCCATAGATATTATTGGCACTCTTTTCCCGAGTAGTTCACAGGAAGAGGTTATGAGATATGCTGAACCGGTATTTAAGGCAATAAAACTTCCTCTATCTGTATTAAATGCTAAACCATATCAGTTAAGCGGAGGAGAAAATGTGCGCGCGGCCCTTGCTCTGGCAACGATCACGAATCCGGAATACCTGTTATTGGATGAACCTTTCGGGGATCTGGATCCTATAACCCTGCGAGAAGTGGCTAATGCATTAAAAAACATTGCAGATCAATTAGGTACTACTATTATCTTCATCAGCCATCATATGGATTTTGTGAACGAAGTGGCACATAGAGCGATCCTGATCGAAGATGGTGATATAACAATGGATGGTAATCCCCTTGATGTTACAAGCAAACTGATAGAGATAGGACATGCTACTTACATGGAACACGCGATGGTAGATTATAAGATAATTAAGTCATAATACTATTACACTGAAAATATATGTATTCGGATGAAACAGATCAACAAGTCCCTAAAAGGCGCTTTCTTACATTAAGAAGCGGGTTGCTTTATTTATTCATTGTCCTGATACTACTGGTAATCATTACCGGAAGTTTATTAGTTATTTTCGGGGATTTCAATGGACTTTCAGTAGATTCTGATAAAGTGTCAGTGATCCATATACAAGGAGTAATGATCACAGGGAATTTACCTGGTGGTTTCGGATATGCCACGTCAGAAGAAATCTGTAAATGTATCCGGAACGCTGCAGATGATAATAATGTAAAAGCCATTGTACTTAGGATTAACAGTGGGGGAGGAACACCGGCAGCTGCACAGGAGATCACCAATGAGATAAAAAAAGCTAAAGAAAAAAAACCAATTGTGGTTTCAATGGGTGATGTAGCAGCCAGTGGAGGATATTATATCTCAGCTCCAACTGACTTTATTGTTGCCAATCCTGATACCATCACCGGAAGTATTGGGGTTATCTGGGTATTTGAGAACAGGTCAGCTTATTATAAAGAAGAAGGCATAGAGTTCTATGCTGCTAAAAGTGGTAAGTTTAAGGATATGGGCAGGGACTGGACCGGATTGAGCGATGATGAGAAACAATATTCTGATGAGATAGTAATGGAGACATATCAAAGGTTTGTTGATGAGGTGGCTATTGGTAGAGATTTGAGTGTATCTGAAGTAAAGGACCTGGCTGACGGAAGAATATACACTGGCAGTAAAGCTATTGAACTTGGCCTGGTAGATAAAACAGGCAATCTCTATGATGCTATTGATATAGCGGCAGAATTGGGTAATATTGAAGGTGAACCTGATGTGGATTATGAAAATAAGCCTACTTTGTCAAAGCTCTTATTCGGAAGTTCAAATGAAATGAATAGTCAGGTAGAAGGTCTGCTCAGGTATTTTTATGACAGTCCGTTCGGGAGAATCGAAATATGAAGCATCCTTTCGTCCGGAATGAAGAGAACAAGTAATATTACTTTCACACCCCACTTAGATTAACTATATTTACCTTAAGAAGCATTTATCTCATGCCTCCCTAAAAGGAAAAACTGGAGGCTTGAGGTATAAAAAATGATAAAAGATATATCAAAACAGATTCAGGACCGTTTTGGCCAGAAAGGGTATAACATACCCGATAGTGAAATTGAAACCCGGCTTGATAAACTTATTAATGAGTTCAAGGTTCCGGCAGAAGAAGCACATAGAAGTGTAGTAAACTTTTTCTTGAAAGAATATAACATCCCCCGTGATGAGTTTTTTCCTGCACAGGGTGATACTCCTACAGTGCAAGTTAGTGATATTGATACTGATAACAAATGGGTCAATATCCTTGTAAGAGTAGTACAACTCTGGGATAATAGCCATGAAAGTATCGATCAGATAGGCCTGGTGGGTGATGAAACAGGTACGATCAAGTTCACCAAATGGGCCAGTGCCAATCTCCCGGAATTAGTGGAAGGTAAAAGCTACTTGTTCAAGAGTGTGGTAACTGATAGTTATGAGGAACGATTCAGTGTTAATTTGAACCGTACAAGCCATATAGAGGAGAGCAAAGAAGATATTGCAGAAGTTGAGTTAGTGCCTACTGTAGAGATAAGTGATATTGATACTGATAATAAATGGGTTAATATCCGCGTAAAGGTAGCACAGCTTTGGGATAGTGAACATGAAAGTATCGACCAGGTTGGTCTGGTAGGGGATCAAACAGGTACGATCAAGTTCACCAAATGGGCAAAAAGTGAACTACCTACACTGGTAGAAGGTAAAAGCTATCTGCTCAAGAACGTAGTAACTGATAGTTATGATGGACGATTCAGTATTAAAATGAACAGGACAAGCCTGATAGAAGAGGTCAGTGAGGATATTGAAATAGGTACTACTGAAGTGGAATTCATTGGTGCTATGGTAGATATCCAGGCAGGGTCAGGTCTTATCAAACGCTGTCCCGAATGCAACCGTGCACTCATAAAAGGTGTATGTGGTGAACACGGTAAGGTAGAAGGTATATATGATCTGAGGATCAAGGCTGTTATTGATGATGGGAGATCAGTACAGGATTCGTTGTTGAATCGTGAAATATCAGAACAACTTACAGGAATTACTCTTGATGAGGCAATACATATGGCTACCGAAGCCCTTGATCAATCTGTGGTGATTGAGAAGATCAAAGGGGAGTTCGTAGGCAAATATTATTCAGTATCAGGTCCAAAACTTGATAGATACATCCTTGTGGATACTATTACTCCTTTAGGACCTATAGATAATAGTGAGATAGAAGCGATTATTTCACAAACGGAGGTGTGAATTATGGCCTCACAATATACCAGGGAAGTATCATATCGTATATTTGCCCAGGAATTCAGGGATTCTAACTTATCCTTTAAGGACAGCAATGACCAGTACTCGCCCCAGTATCTCCTGACCCCTACAGGTGCCAAGATAAACAGGATGTTCATTGTCGCAACACTTACTGAAAAAGAGGACATTGGTACTGATGCCGAATACTGGCGTGCCAGGGTAGTAGACCCTACTGGTGTTTTCTTGATATATGCCGGACAGTTTCAACCTGAAGCAGCTCGTGTCATTGCAGAAGTCGAATCTCCGCAATACCTTGCCATAGTAGGAAAACCCAGTACATACCAAACAGAGGATGGTACCATCCTTACTTCTGTTCGACCAGAGAACATACATGTAGTAGATGCAGCCACCAGGGACCGCTGGGTAGTGGAAACCGCCCAATGTACTATAGAGCGTATCAATAATATTGATAGTAATCATCCTGATGCAGTACGAGCTAAAGAACATTACCACCCTGATGTATCGATATATCGAAAGATGGCACAGGATGCATTGAAAGATCTGAATTCAGCATAATAAGATTAAGAATAAAGCATGTGGAAGCCACGTCACAAGATGGCTTATGAAGCAGAAAGCCCCACGCGTAAGCGTGGGGCAGTCCACTGACCATAAAATTAATATTGTAAAGGTTGTAAACAAATAGTAATTTTCTTTTCAACAAGATACATCTACTTTAAATATATTTAATACAATTATCTATGCAGGTGATTTTTTGCTTTCCAAGATTGAAAAGGTATATGCAAGAGAGATTCTCGATTCAAGGGGAAATCCAACGGTAGAAGTTGATGTTACTACATTTTGCAGTGATAATTCAACCAGAGGTTTCGGTAGAGCCAGTGTTCCAAGCGGTGCATCAACCGGTTCAAATGAAGTTCTTGAATTGAGGGATAAGGATAATCGGTATCGTGGGAAAGGAGTACGTACAGCTATCCATAATATAAATACCAATCTTGGACTTGAGATATTAGGTATGGACGTACGGCGCCAGCGTGAGATTGATCAGACATTAATAGACCTTGATGGTACTGATAATAAGTCCAGTCTGGGTGCTAATGCTATTTTAGGTGTAAGTATGGCAGTAGCCCGGGCAGCAGCCGACTCATTTGGAATGCCGTTATATCAGTATCTGGGAGGAACTAATTCATTTTCACTCCCGGTCCCTACACTCAATATCATCAACGGCGGACAACATGCTGGAAATGATCTTGCTATTCAGGAATTTATGATTCAACCCAAAGGTGCAGAATCTTTTAGAGAAGCTATAAGATGGGCAGCTGAGACATATCACGTTCTTGGTGATATTCTTAAAGAAAAATATGGACGAAGTGCAATAAATGTGGGCTATGAGGGTGGATATGCCCCTCCTATCAACAATACTACTGATGCACTTGATGCAATAACAGATGCTATCGATGAAGCAGGGTATACTGAAAATGATATCACAATTGGTATTGATGCTGCAGCTTCATCCTTCTTTGCAAACAACAAATATGACATTGATGGTACGCATCTAACTTCGGGTGAACTTATGGATTTCTATATCGACATGGTCCGAACTTATCCGATCATTCTTATCGAAGATGCTTTTGATGAAGAAGCGTTCAATGACTTTGCAGCTCTTACTATGGAGATTCCGGAGACTATAATCATAGGTGATGATCTTTTTGTTACTAATGTGGAACGCTTAAGGCAGGGTATTGAACTGGGTGCATGCAATGCACTTCTCCTTAAAGTGAACCAGATAGGCAGTTTAAGTGAAGCTTTTGATGCGGCTACATGTGCCCAGCATAACGGATATGCTGTTGTGGTCAGTCACCGTTCTGCAGAAACAGAAGATAATATTATCGCAGATATTTCTGTGGCATTAGGTGCAGAGCTTATCAAGACCGGAGCTCCTGCGAGAAGTGAACGTACAGGTAAATATAACCAGCTTATTCGCATTGAAGAAGAACTGGGTGTGGCATCACAGTATATGAGTATCTAAAGTTCATACAGGAGAATATGAAAGCAGTACCGCTATTATCACGATGATATAGATAGCTTTGAAACTTCCTACACCTCCAAGATTGATATAGGCACTTCCTTCTTTATTTTCATCTATCCTGCATAGTGATGTTACCATACCTATTACTATTCCGAGTACACCTGAGATAAGCACAATGGTTGAAGCATTTTCAGGTTCTAAGATCAATGCCAAAGGCACAGCCAAAAGACCGATATAATCAGGTATTAATATACCAACTCCACTTCTGATATCTATAAATAGATATACAAAAACAATAATTATCAACATGATTTCCAGAGCTGCAAAGCTTGGATTCTTAATGGCAACATATAATGCGAGGATCAGTGGGAGGATAAAACCCCCGATATTTAAGGTTATGGATGTATGAAATACCAGTTCATCATCAGCTTCATACTCTTCGATCAGTGGTATGGAATAAATATCACCCAATAATTCCTTCTTATCATCTGAAAGATCGGGCTTTTTTGTCCGGATCCTGTATATAGGCATCTCAGTAGCACTAAATAGCAACATGGCACTTAACAATACGAATAAAACAAGTGAGTTAATATGCCATTGACTGCCTAACGAACCTATATAGCATAAATAAAATATAGGAATAAGTATACAACCGAATAATGCTGCTGTTTTCAAGTCCTGTCCCGAGATCATTCCTCTGATAGATATCACCTATTTTATGTATTATATATAACTATACATTAAAAATTGTTTGCATTTTAACCCATTAATTTATATGACTATAATGCATATTTGAACATATTGGAGTTAATAAGATGAGTCTATTAAATCGAATGGGGACTGTTATAAAAATTAAAATGAACAAGATAATGGACAGAGTGGAAGATCCATTGGAAACACTTGATTACTCATATGAGAAGCAGCTTGAACTGTTGCAAAATGTTAAGCGTGGTGTAGCACAGGTTACTACATCCAAGAAACGGCTGGAACTACAAAGAGGAAAACTGGTCCAAAACATTGATAAGCTGAACTCGCAGGCCAAAGATGCCATAACAGCAAACAGAGAGGATCTGGCACGCCTTGCACTGGAGAGAAAGAACGGTTTGCTTATCCAGGTCCAGGACCTTGAGGTGCAGATCGCTGATCTGGAAAAGGAACAAGCTAAGTTAGTGGTGGCTGAAAAGAGCCTGGCGGCTAAGGTTGAAAGTTTCAGGACAAAGAAAGAGACCATCAAAGCCCAGTATACTGCGGCCGAAGCACAGGTTAAGATCACTGAATCCTTATCAGGTATAAGTGAAGAGATGGCTGATGTAGGCGTGGCAATACATAGGTCTGAGGAAAAGACCCTGAACATGAAAGCACGCTCAGCTGCTCTGGATGAGCTTATAGAACAAGGAACTCTGGAAGACTTTACAGGTGGAGAAGATGATATTGAAAGAGAACTTGCTAAAATAAGTGCGACCAGCAGTATAGAAAATGAACTTGAGTCTCTCAAGAAGGAGGCAGGAAAATGATAGTAAGAATTATGGGGGAAGGGCAGTATAAATTATCCAGCAGTATGTTAGATGAGCTAAACATCATTGATAACCGCATTGTAGAATATGTAGCTGCTGAAAATGAAAAGGAATTTACACAAGAGCTTATTAAACTTATCAATGTTGTTAAAGAAAAAGGTGAACCTCTTGATGTATACCAGATCATAGAATCAGATATTATCGTACCACCTGAAGACCTGACAATGGAGGAAGCCAGGGAAGTGTTCTGCGGCTGTGGTCTTATTGAAGATTAAAATTAGATAGGTATCCCCCATAACGGATACCACTTTTCTACTTCTTTTTCAATAGGAAGTTCTTTCTCTATTACCGATCTCATCCTGAACTCCATAGAGTTATCCCTCTTATGACCGCTTTTAGGGATGAAGGGATAGTATGTGCCCTGTTTGAAGTTATATATCCAGTAGACTACCCCCCCTTCACCGGTAAAACGGTATATAGCACACAATAACTGTTCACCGAACCCGTGTTCTATCATGGTCTGGGATACTAAATGGATATGAGTCACCAAATCTTCAAAGTCTTTGTCTTTTAATAATACCCACAAATAATTATATTCATCTTTCTTGATCTTATACTCTGTTTGGGTTTCACAGCAGCTATAGTGCAACAATTCTTCAATCTCAAGTCGGGCTGATGTATACCTTGAGGATTCCATAGCTTTGAAACAGATACCTGCAGATTGATCAGGTTTAAGGCCGAGGTTGACCTCAAGGGTGATATAAGCTGTGGAAATGGCAAAGAGTCTGTCCACCTTTGGTTTAGGAAGTTTGCTCTTACCAAGCAGAGCATCAAGAAATCCCATATCAAAACTCCATCTCTCTCTCGATACGCTCCAGTGCTGCAATACGTTTCTCTACAGGCGGATGAGTGGAGAACAATCGCATAATGGAGGAGCCGGATATGGCAGGGATTATAAAGAATGCATTCATACCTTCTACTTTACGCAGATCATCAGAAGGTATCCTGGACATAACGCCGCTGATCTTCATTAGAGCTGAAGCTAAGTGTGAAGGGTTGCTTGTAATAAGAGCAGATCCTCTATCTGCTGCAAACTCACGGTATCTGGATAATGCCCGAATTAAGATGAAACTTATTATCCATACCAGTAGTGAAACCACCCATGCAGCCATTATACCGCCTGAATCCCTGTCTCTTCCTCCTCCGAAGAACAATAAATACCGCACTAAAAAGAAGGCAATTGTGGACAGGAAGCTGGCAATGGTCATTACCATCATATCCCTGTTCTTAATATGGCTCAGTTCATGGGCAAGTACAGCTTCCAGTTCCTGTTTATTCAACTGTTGCTGAATACCTGTAGTCACCGCCACTACTGCATGCTTGGGACTGCGGCCGGTAGCAAAAGCATTAGGGACGCTGTTATTAACAACAGCGATCCTGGGTTTTGGAATGTCTGCTATGGCACATAATCTGGTGATAGTCTCATGTAATTGTGGTGCTTCTGATTCGGATACTACCTTTGCACCCATACTCATCAATACTAATTTATCTGAATAGAAATACTGGATAATCGTGAACGCGCCTATAAATACCAACATAAACATTGGTGTGGCACCTAATGAATAAATAATTGCTAAGAAGAACAGGTAGACTGCTGCTAAGAGGAACATGGTAAATATCATTCTGCTCTGCAGTCCCCAATCTGATCTCCATTGTTTCATATGTAATTAACACTCCTTATATAGTAAATAATTTTTTCAATTATTCACTTAATTTTAAGTAGATATATACTTTACCGTAGACGAACAAAATCCTCGCTAACGCACGGATTTTATTAACTGAAGCTTCGAAGATTCGTAGAATCTTCGTCCGACTGATCACTTCTCTCTCGGCATGGCAATGATCTCTTTTATCTTGAGGTCATAGAAGTTATTAGAATGTGCCGGTCTGATGACACAAGCTACATCGGCACCGTAAGCTGTTCCGCCTATCCCGATAACATCATTTTCCATGGATATTGCACCTGAATCGGCGGCAATAAGGACTACTTCAACAGCTACTTTGAAACCTTTGCCGAACAGTTTGCGTAAAATATCAGCTATTATTTCTACACGGCTTATTCCACCAGTGCCAATAGACAGTGATTTTTCAATGCCTGAGAATAAATGTGATGCAGATACGATCTTTACATCCATCTGGTTCAACTGTGAAACATATTTGTCTTCCATATCCCATTGTCCCTTTGTGGTAGTACCGTACTGGTGCGTTACTACTATGGTCTTTATATCTGTTCCCTGTAGTGCTGATGCCATTGCAACTCCTGTTTTACCTGTAGTGCTGGCAAGTACTATTTCTTTGATACCCAATTCTATTGCCCTTGTCTTAACCGCAGCTACAACAGCTTTGGTATTTTCTTCTCCGGGCTGCTCGAAATAGGTAATATTTTTTTCCAAAATTTTCCACCTCTATATATTATGTTATAAAGTATTAATTCTCAGGATATAATATTATTGGAACACTGCCCTACGAACAGATTCCGCTGTAGCATCTATTTCTATAGCATCTTCACATATACTCAGCACTTCTTCAGGATCTTTAAGTAAGTGCCCGGTCGTTACACACACCACTGTTTCATCCTGTGTGATAAGTCCCGTTTGTATGAGTTTCTTAAGCCCTGCTATTGATGATGCACTGGCTGGTTCTACACCGATACCTTCAATACGTGCCAGTTGTTTCTGGGCAGTTACGATCTCATCATCTGATACTGATTCTGATACTCCTCCGGACTCATATATAGCCCTCAGTGCTTTAACAGCATTGACCGGATCACCGATTCTAATAGCAGTGGCAATTGTTTCCGGATCAGGAATTGCAATAATATCTTTCTGTGTTTGCTTGAATGCGTTCACTACCGGACAGGAACCTTGCGCCTGTATACCTGTCATCTTTGGAATACGGTCTGTCAGTCCCAGGTTATACAATTCTTTAAAACCTTTATAAATTGCAGAGATATTGCCGGCATTGCCCACAGGTAATACCAGTCTGTCTGGTACTTCCCATCCCATCTGGTCTGCTATCTCAAAGGCTATGGTCTTCTGGCCTTCAAGTCTGTATGGGTTCACAGAGTTCAATAAATAGAATCCTTCATCATCGCACAGTTCTCTCACCAGTTTAAGGGCTTTGTCAAAGTTACCTCGAACGCTCAGTACCTTAGCACCATGCATTATAGCCTGTGCAACTTTGCCCATGGCCACTTTACCTGCCGGCAGCATGACCACTACCGGAATATCTGCCTTTGCTCCGTAGATGGCCAGTGACGCTGAAGTATTACCTGTAGATGCACAAGCTACGGTCTTCATACCAAGCTCCATTGCTATACTTACACCTACGGTCATACCCCTGTCCTTAAAACTGCCTGTGGGGTTGAGCCCCTCGTGTTTTACATAGAGTTTATTAATACCTATCTTCTCAGATAGACGATCACATAGATATAGAGGAGTACCACCTTCATTGATGGATATGGGTTCACGCTTAACCGGTAGCAATGCCTTATATTTCCAGACTGATAGCGGGATTGCGTTAAAATCTTTTTTGTTGATCGATAGTCCTGACCAGTCGTAGACTATCTCAAGCAGACCGCCGCATTTAGGGCAGGTATAGACAATCTTCTCGGGTGGATATTCTTCCTGGCATTGTATACATTTTTGGGTGTACATATGAATTCTCCGCATTAATAGATATTAAGTTCGTGAAAAGTATATTTTTTATTATTATCTAAAAGGAATGGGATGACTTAACTTTATTTGTCACATTCCTCCATTCCTCTTAGAATGTCGGACGAAGATTCTACGATTCTTCTAATCTTCGGCTCTTTTTTCAAAACTCCCCAGTACTGTCTTGGACTGCCACTTTCTGTGAGTATCCGGATTATATCAACTACTGAGAAAAACCACTGGTCGTCGTGCCATGTTCTCCTTATTTTCGCACCCTCGAAAACGACAAGTGCATCTTTTGAAGACATATTATTTTCCTTCATTGAAATCCTCGATGATGTTTATCTCTTCGATTACTTCCGTTGAATAAAAGGAAACATTATAATATACATAGGAATATATTATATTACTAGTGGGGTTATGAATTTTCATCTGATGATCAGGAACATACTGATCTTGAAGAAAAAAATTATAATAGTGGCTATCAATGTACTGTTGATCATAAGTATAGCTAATGCTATGTTATCAGGCAGTCATGATCTTTATAAGAGTGGAGTAGATCCGCAATCGTTCTGCAGTAAATGCCACTCTGCTTCTGCAGCCAATGTCACATTAAGCGAACATAAACTAATAAATTGCACATGTCATGGATATAATCCCAGCTCAAATGTAAAGTATAATGTGAATATGAAACATGATCTTACCAGGAATATCTACTGTACAAACTGTCATTCCAGGTATGATGAAACAACAGGAAATATAGCGATCCATAATAATATTAGCGGATTAGACCAGTCAGCACATTATATAATTAAGAGTACTGATGCTCAATTATATAACAATACCAGGGGATTTTTTGAGTGAATAGGGGTGAATTTTCATGAAACGCATCACTCCGTTCTTATTATTAATATTTGGCCTGGTATCAATTGGCATATTTGCAATCCCTGATATTGCTTCTATGTTCATGGGGGAGCATAACTATTATGATCAGGTAACATGCCAGCGTTGTCATGTGGCAGAGTATGATGAGGTTATCAGCTCTTCAATTGGGCAGGCACATGCCAGTGCTGCTAATAATACCAATTATACCACATATCTTGCCATTGGCGGTATTGAATATGACTCTTCCAATAGTACAATTCAATCAGTAGAAGATAAGGTCTGGACATGGAGCCAGAATACATGGACCAATAATACTGTTTCAAAGTTAGTCAGCCTGGATAAGAATAAGAATAATATTATCGATGAGAATGAGGTTTGTCATCTTTGTCATAATGCTTCTCTAACAGGTAATGAAAATGCACATTCCATTACTGTACGTACATGTGATGATGATTGGTGTCACGGTAACAGGAATAATACTTTCAATGATCCTGATCTTTTTAGCGCACAGACAACAACAGGCAATGTAGGAGCAGTGTTAAATGAATCAGGTAATCTCCATAGAGCATTCTATCTTAGCTTATGTAATGAGTCAACTGGATATACCCCTGGAGATTCGTTTAATCACACCGCAGGAAATCGCGCGGGAAATTATATTTCAAAAAGCTACTGGGCATGTATTAGCTGCCATTCAGAAGTCCGGGTTGAGATGAACGTTGTTGTGGGAGAATATAACCATACGGATGGGAAAAGGCGAAAATATCTATAGATTTACATCCATTTCAAAAAACATGGTAAAATACAAGATTAATGTAGACACAGATTACTATAATCAATTAACATTTAATTTGAAGTGGATACGCTTCTACCCTAAATATATGTATTATCAACTGGATTCAGCAACATTCAAACACTATACGGAAATAGTTAAAGCCGGCACTACATTTTTTAGTATATCTCAAGCAGCTGTCGGGCGATATATTGCGACTCTTCCCCTCTCAGAACAACAATCCATCGCCGATTACCTAGATACCAAAACCGCCAACATTGATCGCATTGTTGAAACCATCAATACCCAAATCGAAAAACTTAAAGAACTGTGCAAAACATTAATTAACGATGTTGTTATAGGTAAAATTAAGGTGGTGAAATGATGAGTAGTTATAAAAAAGGTTCAGAATGGAGAAAGTGGGATTTACATGTCCATACCCCATCAT
>MZXQ01000332.1:0-10631 GCA_002926195.1 Candidatus Methanomarinus sp. HR1
AACAGTATGGTCGCCTACCACATCGCCACCTCTTATTGCATGAATCCCGATCTCATCTCTCCTTGGTGAGAGTCCCTGGCGTCCATAGATATAATCCCTGCCACCTACTACTTTATTGATCACTTCGGCTGCTTTTACCGCAGTACCACTCGGAGCATCTTTCTTTTGATTATGATGAGCTTCAATGATCTCTATATCAAAATCACCAAGATATCTGGCAGCCTCTTCCAGCAGTTTCCAGAAAACATTTACACCTACTGCAAAGTTAGGTGAAATGATAGCAGATATCTCCTTATCTTTAATAGTCCGGTGTATCCTGGTAATCTGGTCCTCAGTAAAACCAGTTGTACCTACTACCAGATTAGCACCAGCCTTTGCCACCTTGACAATATTTTCTGCGGATGCTGATGCAATAGTAAAATCGATCACTACATCCGTATTGGTATTCTTAATAACAGATACCATATCAGCTGGATCGGAGATGAGTATATCAAGATGCCCAAACCTATTTACATCTCCTACATCATCCCCTATGTTAACAATATCAAATGCAGCCACAAGATCCATGTCATCAGCAGAAAGGATATTGTCGATCAATAGAGTCCCCATCTTACCGCATGCGCCTGTGACTGCTACCTGTATCATGAAAGTACTCCGATAGCTTTCAACTCAACTATTAGTCTTGCTTCATTCTCAGGGCTTATTGGTACTAAAGGCAGTCTCAAATGCCCTGCTGCATGACCGACAAGTTGGGCGGCTTTCTTGACCGGGACGGGATTTGTCTCAAGGAATAGTGACCTGATAAAAGGAGCAAGTTCCCTATGCAGACGTTGTGATTCATTCATATCCCCATTATTAAAAGCCTTGATCAATGATGAAACTTTATCTGGTACAATATTAGCTGCAACGCTGATCACACCCACACCACCCAGCGCCATTATCGGGAGCGTTAGTGCATCGTCTCCTGAAATAATCACAAAATCCTCGTCCCTGGTCATCTCAATGATCATTGATATCTGATTCAGGTCTCCGGATGCTTCTTTGATCCCTACTATATTAGGGTGTTTTGCAAGTTGTGACGTTATTTCCGGTTTCATATTAATGCTTGTTCTATTGGGCACATTATATAGTATCTGCGGAATATCTGCATTATCAGCTATAGTAGTAAAATGCTTGATAATTCCTGCATCATTAGGTTTATTATAGTAAGGCGAGATGAGTAGCGCTGCATCAGCTCCTGCATCTGCGGCATATTTTGTTAAATCCAGCGCTTCAGTAGTGTTGTTAGATCCGGTACCGGCAATAATGGGTACGGTACTGTAATCAACAGTCATATCTATAAGATCCTTATGCTCCTGGAATGTAAGAGTAGCGGATTCCCCTGTGGTCCCTGACGGAACAATACCACTAACACCACCTTGAGCTAAGAAATCTATATTGGATCTAAGACCGTCCTTATCAATCCTGTTATCCTGTGTAAAAGGTGTGATCATCGCAACAAGTGCACCGTTGTACATAAAACATCACCTATTTTTTTTGTGTATATTTTCTATAAGAATATATTCCTGTAGTATATCAAAATCCGAGCGTTAGCGAGGAATTTATTCTTTATGCTATCTTTATATTCCTGGTTTTCTTTTTTCTGGCAATATAGCCTGCAATCCGGTTCCTGATTACTTTACTCTGTACATTGGTATACTGTGTGACCAATGGCTTATTATCTTCAAAACTATTAGAAAATAGATCACCTTTTTCATTTAATAACTGATTTGCAAGCGACTTGATATAACTTGGTTTGATTCCCATTTTTATTCTCCTTATTAATAAGAGACTGGGTACTACTTCACTATTCATATATGTTTGCTTTACTGATCCATTTCCTGACTGTTCTCTTCTGCCAGTTCTTCTACTTTTTGTTTTGCATGTTCAAGTTGAAAAGAGCATTGTTTGGTAAGTGTTATGCCTTGCTCGAATAAATTCAGACTCTCATCAAGAGAAAGATCGCCACCCTCCATCGTTCTGACAATCTCTTCAAGCTTCATTAGTGCTTCCTCAAAACTAATATCATCTCCATTTTCACTCATACATCTTCCTCCTTTCTATTTACTTTGGTAAATATCCTGCCATCTATCATGCGTATCTCCAATGCATCTCCTTTTTTAATCTGTTTAATACTCTTTACCACTTCACCGTTATACAGTACAATACTATATCCTCTTTTGAGGGTATTTGGCGGGCTGATAGCATTAAGCCTACTCATGAAGGATTCTAGCATATTAGCATTCTCTTCAATATCCCTGTTTATTGTTTGTTTAAGTCGAAATGTAAGTTCATCTACCCGTAGCATATATTGATCCAGCATACTGATAACACGTCTGGCATCTATTCTATTTTCGAGATGTGAAAGATGATTAATCTGTGATTCAATTTGATTCCTTATTGCTGTTATAAGACGTAGTTTATCTCCCTGTATCCTGACAAGCACCTCATCTTTATCAGGTACAACAAGTTCGGCTGCTGCGGAAGGTGTAGGAGCTCGAACATCAGCGGCAAGATCTGCAATAGTAAGATCAGTCTCATGTCCCACAGCAGAAACCACAGGGACCGAGGATCTATAAATCGCTCTGGCCACTGCTTCGCTATTAAAGGGTAAAAGATCTTCCAGAGAACCACCTCCTCTGGCAAGGATAATAACATCGATCTCTTTGGTATTTAACCTCTCTATTGATCGTACTATACTAAATTGTGCTTTTTCCCCCTGCACTACAGTTGGAGATACTAGAATATCAACAGGAAATCTTCGACGCGTCACATTGATAATATCCTGTAACACTGCTCCGGTAGGTGATGTTACCACACCGATCCGCCTGGGAAATTGAGGTAGTGATTGCTTATGGTCTATATCAAAAAGACCATGGGAATGAAGTTTTCGCTTAAGGACTTCCAGAGCTATATGCAATTCTCCCACTCCTTTTCGTCTAAGCAGAGTTACCATAAGCTTGTAATCTCCCCTGACCTCATATACGTCAATATTACCAAAAGCTAATACCTTCATACCAGCTTCCGGCTTAAAACCCAGGTTTTGGCAATAATTACGAAACATTACACAATTAAGCTGGGATCTACTGTCCTTTAAAGTGAAGTATTTGTGTCCTGAACTGTGATTTGTCAGATTGGATATCTCACCCTTTACCCAGATGTTGCGAAGTTGTGGATCACTATTGATCTTATCGTGTATATAATGGTTTAACTCACCCACTGAATAAATTTCGGTTTTATCAGGTCCGGACTGGAAATCAAGCAAACTCATATACTTTAATTAGAATAATACTGTATGATACTTTTGATAGTCGATTGAGAGTACTATAATACTAATACTAAAATACTATAATACTATAACAGAGAATCCAATGTTATCATCCCTTCCAGTTCATCCTCAGTTATCAGTGATGATTCAAATACTGATCTGCAAATCATAATAGATGCATTCACACGGATAGCTAATGAAATACAATCACTTGGTCTGGCATCTATTTCAAGAGTTGAACCATTATTAATAAGAACAAGCCTGGCATAAAATGTACCATCATGGATCTCATCAATAAAAACATCTGTTATTCTGGCACCAAGTCCTTCAATGGCATTTACCATAAGGTCGTGGGTCATGGGTCTGGGAGTTACCTCATTATTTAAGGCTAAATTTATAGAAATTCCTTCTGACATCCCGACATAGATTGGCATGATATTCCTTTCTTCATCTGTGATCAATATCATTGGAGTAAGACCGCTTATTGTATTGATCACATAAACCCCTTTCACAGAGACCGGGATAAATTCATCCATAATATCTTATTCACAGTTATGCTTAAAAAGCTTTGTAGAACAATTAGTGTTCCTGACGGAATTTGTCAATACCAGCTGCTGTATTCTTAAGTAACTGTGCAGCAATATTCTGTGTAGGCCAGGAACCAAGACCACAGTCCGGCCCTACATACTTTATGTGTTCACCAAACATATCATAGCACCTGGAGAGTCTTTTGGCTATCACCTGAGGTGTTTCCATCCCGGTGACAACTTCTGATAATCTATCAGGCTCCTTCCAGACATTAATATTATATTTCTCATTTAAAATAGCACTCAGACCGTATATATCTGTCCTGGCAATACCTGCTCTGATGAAAGTATCGGTTGCCAGTAGGTCTGTGCGGTCGATAAGTTCCAGATATGATGGATTGGATGCTGATTCAACTCCTATCACATTAATAGAAGGAACCTGGCATACGAGTTTATAATTCAGAGGAGAGTGTAAATGGATCTCAGCATCAATACCATGTCGGTGGGCGCTCTCACCTGCAATTGTCAATGCATTTATAATATCTTCATCATCAAGCATGATCTGCGGGTTTAAACCAATACTGGGTTCGTCAATAGAAATAGTATTGACCACAAGATCACCTGATTGTTTAATAGAGTTCTTAACAAACCTGTCAATACTTTTGGCAAAGCTTAGCAATACATCCCCATAAGCTGTCGAGCCAAATTCCTTAAGATACAATTCAACAGGTCCTGTAACACAGACACGGATCTTAAACTTAGCCCCATGATCGGATCTATATTCACTGGCATAGTCCCGAAGTGCTTCCAGCTCAAGTATCTTTGCTTCGGATTCCTTTACCAGTAAAGGTGCATCAACACATGCCGGATCGTCGATCACTTTAAGGAACTGCATAGCAGAGGATATTATCTCAAAGAGTTGATCATCCTGGGACCTGGATGTAATAGCTGATTGTATCCAGTCACTTGATATGCCCTCGGGAAGGGGGTAACTGCCAATATCATCATAGACCATATCTGAATTCATAAGTATATTAAATCCAATACTTGTATATATATCATTGCCTGGATTATATTTTGCACACTTTTTTAAGTATACTTATATATATGTATGCAGTCTATGTGCCAAAGTAAAATAATAATACAATAAACGGAGTAAATGGAGTAATAATATGAGTCTGGTCAAGGAAGCAAAAAATGGTAAAATCACAGAAGAAATGCAGACAGTAGCCAAAATCGAAGGAGTCGAACCTGATTTTGTTAGAAGAGGGATTGCTTCAGGCAGAATTGTCATACCTGTCACACCTTATCGGGATATCAAATTCTGCGGTATAGGTAAGGGCCTTACAACCAAAGTAAATGCCTCGATAGGAACATCTTCTGATATAGTAGATGTTGATCTGGAAATAGAGAAAGCTAAAGTTGCAGAAGCTGCGGGTGCTGATACTTTAATGGAACTATCTACCGGCGGAGATTTTCTTGATATAAGAAAACGTGTAGCTGATGCTGTTTCATTATCCGTAGGTTGTGTACCCCTGTATCAAGCATTTATAGAGGCAGCAAGGAAACATGGTTCTGTAGTGCATATGACAGAAGACGAACTTTTCAAAGCAACAGCAGACCAGGCAAAACTGGGTTCGAACTTTATGGCTATACATACCGGGATCAATTTGATAACTGTTGAAAGACTCAGAAGACAAGGTCGCTATGGCGGATTGTGTTCAAGGGGCGGTGCGTTTATGACTGCATGGATGATCCATAACGAAAAGGAAAATCCACTATATAGTGAATTCGACTATCTCTTAGAGATCATGAAAGAACATGAGGTAACACTATCAATGGGCAATGGTATGCGTGCACCTGCAGTTCACGATGCTACTGATAGAGCACAGATACAGGAACTGATCATGAACGCAGAGCTAGCTGATCAGGCACATGATGAGAATGTACAGGTCATTGTCGAAGGACCGGGACATGTACCTATTGATGAGATTGAGACCAATGTCACATTAATGAAACGTATGACCAACAATAAGCCGTTCTATGTACTGGGTCCGCTTGTCTGTGATATAGCACCAGGGTATGACCATATCGTAACAGCGATAGGAGCGGCCATATCAAGTGCAAAGGGATGCGATTTTCTTTGTTATGTCACACCCGCAGAGCATCTGGCGCTACCTAATGCAGAGGATGTTAGAGTAGGAGTGATGGCTTCAAGGATAGCTGCTCATATAGGCGATATGATCAAACTTGGCAAGCGTGATCAGGATCTGGAAATGGGCAGAGCGCGCCGAGACCTGGACTGGGATAAAATGTATGATCTGGCTATCGATCCTGAATATGCAAAGCAGATCAGAAGCAGCAGACTACCTGATGATAAAGAAGCCTGTACAATGTGCGGTGATTACTGCGCATTAAAGATTGTAAAAGAGAGTTTCAATTTCACGAAATAGATACGATATCAGGATGTTATCATAACATCCTTTATTTTTTTTTCTATTGCATTTAGTTCATTTTGCACTTTTACAATTTGTTGGTCAGGATTACTAAATACTGCTAATATATAGTCATTATTAATACTAACAGCTACTATGAACTTATTAGAAATTTCTAATGTTATCCGGTTTGAAAACTCTTGTTCTTCAGATGGGGATTGATTGAGATTGAAAATGTCGCATATTTTCATTATTATTGATTTATTAGTTGAATCCGGGTCGCTGGAAGCAATAACTCTCCCATCCTTCTCTGTCAGGATTATATAGTTGATCCATTCTTTGTTTGAATAATCTATAAGAGATGCCCGAAGAATATCAATGAGTGCATCTGGTAGTGAATTATTTAATGTATCATCATTCTTATTAACAATTAGATTACCCATTCCGATAGACTCTAACATTTCAGACGCATAAGCCTCTAAATCAATATTTTTCATCATTTCTGCAAGTTCATCTGCCACTGCAGCAAAATCCCCATCCTTTGATTCTATATCCATATCTATATCATGGGATATAAGGTTGGAAGAGGTACTGGCAACTTTTCGTAATAGTTTAGCCGCATATATCTGTTCATCATCATTTACACTATGCATGGATCTGATCAGGTCAACTGTATATTCCGAAAAGAACTCCGGATGTACTGTTCCAATATCATCCAGCATTTGATATGCTAATAAACGTATATGATTGTCCCTGTCATTTAATCTTTTTAATAATACAGGGACAACAGGCTGCATTAATTCGTTACGGTGACCTATAAGGATATTAAGTATATCCATAGCTTTCAATGTAGTATTGGCATCGTGAGAGTCTGCTGACATCCGGATCAGTAATATAATAGTTTCTGATGATCTCATTAGAACTTCTGGCTTAGTCCTGGCAATATTAAGCAAAACATCAACACAAAACCCATAAGTCTCTATTTTTCTTGCCTCGATGATCTTCAATAACCCGGATGCAGTACCTCTAATCAATTCAGGATGGGCACTGATGTTCTTAATTAACGAATCAACAAGTTTTTTATTACCGCGGCCTTCCCCTATTTTTATAATTGCTTTAATTGCTTGCTTATCCGGTGAANNATTATTATTATCAAAGATCATTATACTAAATGATGGTTCAAATATCTTATATATTATTCGATAGATTTAGGTTAAAAAAAAGGATTTGATCAGATATGAAAAAAAAAGTAGTATTAGCCTATTCGGGTGGGCTTGACACATCAGTATGTATCCCTTTATTAAAGGAACATTACGATTTTGATCATGTTATTACTGTTATAGTTGATGTAGGTCAGCCTAAAGAAGAAATAAAAAATGCCATGGAAAAGGCTCAGATGATCAGTGATAAGAATTATACTATTGATGCTAATACTGAATTTGTGGAAGACTATATCTTTCCACTCATTAAGGCTAACGGGAATTATGAGGGCTATGTTCTCGGAACAGCTATTGCCAGACCTCTAATTGCTAAAAAAGTTATGGAAGTGGCATATGCTGAAGGAGCTGAGGCAGTAGCCCATGGCTGTACAGGCAAGGGTAATGACCAGTTGAGGTTTGAAGCTGTATTCAGATCTTCTGATCTCATGGTATTGGCACCAATGAGGGATATGAATCTTACCAGAGAATGGGAGATACAATATGCCCTGGAACACAATATTCCGGTTACAGTAACAAAAGAGAAGCCGTGGAGTGTAGATGAGAATATATGGAGCCGTAGCATCGAAGGCGGGCATCTGGAAGATCCTGGTTTTATTGCACCTGAAGAGATCTTTGAGTGGACCCGGACTCCTGAAAAAGGACCTGATCCTGAGATTATCAAGATAGGTTTTGTCGATGGTGTTCCGGTATCACTCAATGATACCAGGATGGACGGTGTCTCATTGATCACTGAACTTAACCGTATAGGTGGCATGCATGGAGTGGGCAGGACAGATATGATAGAAGATAGAGTGCTTGGTATAAAAGCAAGGGAGAATTATGAACATCCGGCAGCTACTATACTACTTAATGCCCATATGGATCTTGAGAGGCTTGTACTCACCAGGCGGGAATTGAGTTTCAAGGTAAAAGTTGATGAGGAATGGTCTGAGATGGCATATATGGGTCTGGTAGATGAACCCTTATATAACGATCTGAATGCATTTATTGATACCACACAACAACGGATGGAAGGAATTGTTAAGCTCCGGTTGTATAAAGGAAGTGCTGTTGTAGTGGCGCGAGAGTCACCATATGCGCTGTATTCGGCTGATCTTGCATCCTTTGATGAATCCAGTATAGACCAGAAGGACGCAGAAGGAGTGGCTAAATACCACGGATTTCAGGGAAGACTGTACCAGAGACAGAATCTTCGCTAACGTTTGCAGTTACTCGGGCACAACTCTTTCGATCCTTGTTCCTCTTACGATAAGGACAGAGCACCTGGCTGTGGAAGCTATCTTCTCAGATACACTTCCCAGCCGCATTTTTGATACAGTACCTTTCCCGTGACTGCCCAATACTACAAGATCAATTTTCTTATTTTTCACTATCTTGAGTATCTCTGATACGGTTTTTCCATCTCTGACAATCGTTTCTACTGTAACATCCTTTTTCTTTGCGATATCTTTTATATCATCAGTGACACTGGCTGCATCTTTAAGCATGTGTTCACGCAGCCGCTTAATAATTTCATGTGTATATGTTACCGGCTCACCCAGTAATTTTCCTTTTCCGGCTTCTTCGAGTGTGGTGACATGTCTATCAATGATCCTGTCCTTGGAGCGCCATATTTGGCATCAGCTGATCCATCGGTCGCAATCAGGATCTGCTTGTATTGTTCGTTATTATCAGTATGTCTTACTAATAGGATATGTGAAGGGGTATGCCGCATCACGCGGTTTGCAATAAACCCGATCGGTGATGTTGTTGAACTGGTCCCACCGATTGCAGCTATTACTATTAAATTGGCATCCATTGCTTTGGCTTCATTGACGATCTGGTCGACCGGGGATCCGGAAAGTACTTTTGTAGATTTAACAGTTACTCCTTTATCCTGCGCCATTTTCCTTACCTGGGCGACATATTCTTCTCCTGCTTTATTTACAATATCGAAAATATCAGATATCCGGTATTTATATTTATCAACTACAAATATTGATGATATCTCTGCACCGTACTTACTTGCTAATTCTACAGCATGCTTTGCAGCATTTATTGAGTTATCGGATCCGTCTACAGGAACTAAAAATTGGAATCGTGTCATTTATTACACCTTTGTTATTTTTGAATAGTATATACTTTTTCAGTCCTTACACTTTTTACTACAAACACTGAACACTTTGTGGAACGAATGGTTTTTTCCGATACACTTCCGAGTATCATTCTGGATATCCTGCCTTTACCTGTATATCCTATAACAGTCAGGTCAATAGATTCATTGTCGATCTCGTTGAGTATCTCCTGGGATATCTTTCCTTCACCGATCTGGGATTCTACTGTAATGTCCCTGGTTTTAACAGTATCTAATGCTTTATTGGTAATTTCCGTACCCTTTTGCATCTTTTTCTCATTTTGTATTACATGAAATATTATCAGGTTTGAAGAGGTACGGTGTGCAAAACTGGAAGCAAACTGTGCGGCATACTCGGAATCCTTTGAACCGTCCACAGGAACAAGAATGTGTCTAAATGGATCGTCACCGGCGGTCATCCTACGAGCTATCAGTATATGGCATTTGGCACCCCTCACCACTCGTTCTGCTACGCTTCCCAGATTGTAATCAGAAGCACCAAGAATGATCAGGCTGGCATCAATCTCCTTTTGCATTTTGATTATCTCATTAAAAGGAGATCCTACTAATACACTTGACTTTTCTATATTCAGTCCTTTTTCATTGAAGTATTGCTGGAATCTGCCCAGCAAACTCTTGCCAAATTTTGTCTGACTCTCTATTTCTTCCTTATCTTCAAATACACCAGTGTCTACTACATAAACTAATGATACGTCGGCATTATACATCTTTGCCATCTTTATTGCATTATCCGCAGCGGTATCGGAATAGACTGATTCATCTATGGGCAATAGGAATTGAAATTTTACCATACACAGGACCTCAATTAAGTCTGTGTATTGTTAAGCTTAAATCTATCGAAATGTTAAGGACATTTATAGAATTATAATATCTCATCGAAAAATTTGTGGTTGTTTAGCTTAGTTCTAATTTATAAACCACCAAGAACACAAAGGTTTGCAGAGTATCTACGGATTATCCCCTTTCCCTATACGTTACTAAATGAATTGAGAACAAAATCCTCCCTTC
>MZXQ01000332.1:10712-13505 GCA_002926195.1 Candidatus Methanomarinus sp. HR1
ACTTATCACAGTATAAATAGCCTTTGATTATTTGATCAAAGGAATAAAATGGGCCCGCGGAGATTCGAACTCCGGATCCCCGCCGTGTAAAGGCGATGTCATAACCGACTAGACCACAGGCCCGCTGTTGAATGTAGTGTAATTGTAATAAGTAATATATAGCCTTTTTTTATTGTGTCACCGCTTTTGCAATATTCGATAAGTTGCGATCATTCTCTGCAATACGGTTAAGTGGGAGATCACTGCCACTATAAGAACTGCCCAGTTCAGCAGTCCGGTAAAAGCGCCTAATATGATCAATATCATACGTTCTGCCCGTTCTGCAACTCCAATCGCAAGCTTGCCTGTACCGGCAGCTTCAGCACGTGCCCTTGAATAACTGACAAGAAGTGATCCTACAAGGGCAACAGCACTAACGACCCAATCATTCTCAATATAGGGCAAGATAGCTGAGTATCCGCCCCACATGATCCCAATAAACACTGCAGCATCAGCATAGCGGTCAGATACTGAATCAAGTACACCCCCGAACACTGTAACTCTCCCGTTCTCCCTGGCTACTGCACCGTCCAGGATATCAAAAAATCCACCGATCATTAATAAAATCCCGGCCGCAATGGGCTTACCATTAGCAAAATACAGCCCGGCACCTATACAGAAGACCAGGGCCAGAATAGTCATAGTATTGGGGTTGACCTTGTTAAATAATCTTGCAATAGGTTTGACCCAGTTTGTTAGAATATCTTTTCGTTTATTGAGCAATATCTACCACCAATTTTACGATACAGGGTACGACAATATGAAGGTGTATTTAGTGATGGAATGATAAAAGCATTTCTACTCCACCAAACCCGAAAGATTACGGGGATAAAATTAATTAATCAATCCTTGATCTTTATAGAGAGTTTTTTTTGAGTAACAGGGATTAATCTCTTCCATACAATTGTGATGTCTTCATCTAATACGTATTTATCAACTGTTTTATCTGATGGGTTTCCATTGACCTCATACATGAACAATCCTTCTTCACCGTCTGCAGATACTACAAATTCACTGCTGCCTACTTTCTTGATATCTATTGCAGATACGCTTCTCAATGCATCAAGCAGAGTAGCTCCTTTAGGCATCTCTATCTCGTGTTCGCCGGCAAATTGATCCAGAATAGAAGATATGTTTGGTGTTTTGATATTAAGAATATGGGTCTTACCAAATTCCTGCCTTTCAACAAGTTCCGCTTCTTCCAATATTTTGATATGTTTTGCAACAACCGGAACCGAAATATTCAAGGCTTTTGCCAGACCTGATATATGCATTTGTTTTACAGCCAGGTGCTCCAGTATCGCCAGGCGGGTGGAACTGCTCATTGCTTTGAATACTTTGTTATCTGTTTGGCTCATGTGTATGAGCTTAATACAAAGCTATATATATGACTTTCTATTTTAAATTCGAGACTTTTATTTTAGTATATAATCTATAGGATTATATACTCAAGAAAATCCGACCAGAGGGAGGATTTTGTTCTTCCCATTAACTTTTTAACACCATACATTATTATAAGCTCTAATGAACAAACCTGAACTATTAGCACCTGTTGGAAGCAAAGAAGCTCTTATCGCAGCAGTTGAAAATGGAGCAGACGCCGTATATTTCGGAGGACAGGGTTTCAGTGCAAGGCATGATGCAGCTCTTTTGCCTGATGAACTTGAATGGGCTATTGATTATGCTCATATTAACAAAACTAAAGCATATATAACAGTAAATACCCTGATCAAGGACCTGGAGCTCGAAGAAGCCTGTGAATATTTCCAATTCCTATGTAATGCAGGGGTAGATGCGGTCATTGTGCAGGATATCGGTGCCCTGAGATTATTAAAGGATCAGCTTCCGGAGCTTTCTATCCATGCCAGTACACAGATGAACGTTCATAATTTAGAGGGTTTACAATTCCTTGAAAAACTGGGAGTTAAACGCGTGGTGCTTGCCAGAGAGCTTTCTCTTGATGAAATTCAAAAAATAAGATCCCAGACTAAAACCGAGATTGAGGTCTTTATCCATGGTGCATTATGCATTTCATACTCAGGTCAGTGTCTATGGAGCAGTATGATATCAGGAAAAAGTGCGAACCGTGGATATTGTTCCCAGCCCTGTCGCAGAAAATACAGGATTGATGGAGCCATAGGCCATCTTCTGAGTACTAAAGACCTCAATATAAGCGAACGAATCGGATATCTGATAGATTCAGGGATTGATTCTTTTAAAATTGAGGGCAGGTTAAAACACCCTGAATATGTAGCAGGCGTGGTAAGAATTTACAGAACGCTTATAGAGAGATATCTTGAAAACCCGGCCAAATTCCAGGTCTCGTATGATGAAAAGCACACATTGCGGCAACTTTATAATCGTGGGTTCACTCCGGGATATTTTTTTATGGATCCCGGCGGCAATTTAATGAGCAGAAAACACCCGCGTAACCAGGGAACTTATCTTGGGAATGTTATCAAATACGACAGGGAAAGAAAATTTGCATATATACATATTGAGCAACCATTAAGAATTGGTGATGGAATAAGTACACAGGGGCGTGGCACGGGAACTTCGGTAAGAAGCATGTATATCGACAATCAAAGTGTGGAAAGTACTCCTGCCTGTGCAACTGTTAAAATACCTATGGAAAAAATTGTATATAGAGATGAAACTATTTTTAAGACTTATGATTTCAAACTTATGGATGCTTTCGGGATCAAAAATATCATTCATAAAATTCCTATAAAATTATCATTTACAGCTAAACAT
>MZXQ01000332.1:13566-14443 GCA_002926195.1 Candidatus Methanomarinus sp. HR1
CCCATTTCCCGGTTGAATTCCCTGCGAAGGGCTGCTGTAAAAAAGCTTGAAGAAGAATACACAAAGAACTGGAAACGCAAATGTAAAAAACCCAGGATCAGTTTTAATACTAAAAAAATAAATAAATCAGGACCTCTTCTATCAGTGAATACATGCTCCCTGGAATCCTGTAAAGCAGCTATTGACGGAGGTGCGGATGTGGTTTATTTTGGTGGAGAACAATTTAAGGACAATCCGCTAACAATAAAAGATTATTATCATGCAATTGAGTATGGTAAGAAGAAAGAAGTGGAAGTATATATTGGCACACCAAGAATAGCTAAAAAAATTGAAAGGTTAAATACTGACTTGAATCCGGACGGATTTCTTGTAGCAAATCCTGGTGCCTTATATCATCTTAATAATTCCATAAACGAAAAACCAATAGTCATTGATTATTCGTTTAATGTTTTTAACAGGGTGGCAATGACACATTACCTGGATTATTGCCACAGGATAACACTTTCACCGGAACTTACATTAGATGAAATAAAACACATAGCGCCCTATGGTGATGTAGAATGTATAGTTCATGGTTTTTTCCCTATAATGGTATCCGAACATGATCTTTTGCAAGAGTTGTTTCCTGATGATAGAATATATGATGCTTTGCTGGAATATGAAAAACATGCTACTTTCCCGATAAAAACAGATGTGCAAAACCGTACCTATATCATGAATCATAAGGAACTATGCATGCTCGATCACATCTTAGATCTAATTGAAGCAGGTGTCAACTGCCTGAGAATAGAGGCAGGATTATATAATAAAAAGACTACGGGTAAATTGACAAAATTATATAAAAATGCCATAGAAAATAGAACTAATAATCACTGCA
>MZXQ01000332.1:14516-15110 GCA_002926195.1 Candidatus Methanomarinus sp. HR1
TCACATCAGATATGATCGTCTCAGGAACAATCAGACTTGAACAGATAGTTATCGATGGGCCGGATATCTACTGGATAGAGAACAGACCAAAAGAAGGTGGACGGTACGTAATAGTACGTCACTCACCAGACACTCAAAGTACAGATATCACGCCACCTCACTTTAATGCCCGTACACGAGTACACGAGTACGGCGGCGGATCATTCACAGTTGTAGAAGGCACAACATATTTCTCAAATTTCGATGATCAATGTCTCTATCGTCAAATCCCGGGATCTGACCCCCACCCACTCACTCCCGCATTGGATCATCGTTTTGCTGATATCATTATTGATAACATCAGGAATAATTTGATATGTGTACGTGAGGATCATACACACACCCGACAAGAACCAACCAATACTCTGGTAAGCATTGATCTTGATGCTAACAATGAATGTCATGTACTGGTATCCGGTCATGATTTTTATTCAACTCCGCGGCTGAGTCCCAGCGGTTCACATCTTGCCTGGCTTACCTGGAACCATCCGAACATGCCATGGGATGGTACACAACTATGGGTAGGTGAAATAGAAAAAGACGGATCGATCGGAC
>MZXQ01000331.1:0-1125 GCA_002926195.1 Candidatus Methanomarinus sp. HR1
GCCGCAATCACCGCAGCCAGAATAACCGTAATAGCGACCATAAGAATTACACCAATAACTGGAGAAACCCCTTCTTCGTTTTTATTTAATTTTCCAATTTTCATAATATTTCACTCCTTATGTTTTTTTTTCATTGCCTTTTCAAGTTTCTTAGCCCACATATCTGTTGATTGCGTATATTCGCATTCAAGATAGTGGCTCACAGCTTTAGCGAGTGCATCTTTTGTGTTTTTTTCGCCCGTCTTCTCTTTAAGAGCTTTTAAGTCATCTTCCATTATGACCATTTGTGCGTGCATTATTTTTGACATTTTTCCACCTTGCTGTGAAAATTGATCATCTTAAATATAAGACTTTTGAGTTTAGTCTCAATTTTAGGATGTCAAATTCCTTAGTTCATCATTATGAGTATAAGGTATATATATATCTTTTGATGATTATAATAATAATGGTAGAATTTATTACTTAGAATAGGGAATTTGTAATGAATATTTAATATAATAATAGGTTCGACGAGTTATATAATCGTATAATACCCCTATCTATTCAGTGATTTTCTGTGCCCTTAGCAAATATAGGAATTAACCCGGCATCCTTATCAATCCCTTATTTTTAGTAGCATTGCCCACAGAAGTATAATACCGGGCAAAATAAATAGGCCCAAGCTATAAGGACATTGTTCTTTTTACCGTAAAGAATTAATCCCACCCCGGGCAGGCAGAGGATTGTAGAAGAGCTCGATTATTCTTTTGAAGTTGAAGAAGATTACTGTGATTGGTGGTTTACTTTGTAATGATACAGCAAACTCCCTCAAGTCATCTTCATAATTCCTTTCTTGATCCAAATATTGGTCAGCCAAATTCAAACCTAAAGGTATAATGGTACGTTTATCTGTGGTTTCTTATATTTTACCAACACGGATCGAAAACGGTCTAATCAAACTTCAAGAATGAAATTTTCAATTTGATCGCTTCGAATAACAGAAAATAATTAATAGCTGAATAGAAATATAGTATACTTTAAAGGGGATAATCAATGAATAAAATGAAAATACTATTATTTATTTCATTTTTTATAGGTATATTTTGTATTATAATAGGAATATTTCACGATTATATCATGGGATTT
>MZXQ01000331.1:1192-2169 GCA_002926195.1 Candidatus Methanomarinus sp. HR1
TTTAATTATTTTATTTTCATGTATTAGCGGATGGCTATTTGGGCAATACCAAAACACATTAATAATAAGTACAACAAACATCCAAAAATTGGATGACCAGGTAAAAATGATGGAGCAAATGGAAAAAAACAATCCATTTTATAATAAAAAAGTCATTATGAGGGATGATGACATCGGTTCTTCTGGATATCTCCCAAGTCTTAAATGGATCTCTAATCTCGTCATGGAGAAAAATATTAAAATTACTTATGCTGTACTTCCATCAACCCTCATCCAAAGTAATGAAACAATTCAATATTTAAATACTTTAGATAGAATACATTTTGAATTTGCAACACATGGATTTGAACATAATAATTTTAAAAATTTTCCAGAAGAAAAACAATATATTTCAATTAAAAATGGAACACGGATTATAGAAGAAAATCTACAATACATACCTTATACCTTTGTCCCACCTTATGGTAGTGGTGATACAAATACCACAAAAGTTTGTAGAAATTTAGGGTATCATACTATTACTGATCTTACTGGTTATCCATCTTATATACAAGTTATTATGACTGATTTTGAATATGAAGCAAATTATGATCCACTGGAACATCATAGTTTTGAAGACTTTAAAATCAGTTTTGATACATTTTTTAATTCATCGGATGAATATTATCTTTTTCAATTTCACGACTGGACTTTATTAAATGAAGAAGGAAATATCGATGAAAACAAATGTTATGAATTTGAGAAGATAATTAATTACATACAAAGTACAAATACTCAATTCATGACAATAGAAGAGGCTTATAATTGGTATGTNNAATGTTCTTATGATCATACTATAAGGTTCAATTCTCCATCAAAATGGAATAGAACTATAGTCATCAAAGATGTTACTTCTGAAAAAGAAGTAATTTTTTATGACAAAATATTTGAATTTGAAGGGGAAAAAGGACATTTATATGACATTTTTTTGATGGAAT
>MZXQ01000330.1:0-775 GCA_002926195.1 Candidatus Methanomarinus sp. HR1
AAGTCTTCTGGCACTACTACTTATTATCTTCATGGCATTTGCACCTACTGCTTCTGCACACAGGGTACATATACAAGAACAGATAACACAGGTTCAGATAAAAGCGTGGTACGGAGGCGGAGACCCTATGGCATTTGCAGATATAGAGATATACTCCAATAAATCAGGTGAAGAAAACCTATACCTGACAGGCAAAACAGATAAGGACGGACTGTACAACTTCACTCCGCAATTAGGTGCATCAGGGTATAGAGTAGTAGTATCAGCCACCGGTCATGGAGATGAGTATGAGTTCAGCATGACAGAGGGGCAGCAGGAAGAAGCAGAACTGCCGCTTTATATGCAGATACTTACCGGTTTTGGGATACTGGCAGGATTGGCAGGAATATCTATGTATATCAGCGCCCGGAAAATACAAAAAGAACATAAAGAAAAGTAGGAAGAAAAAATGGTACACATTTCAGATGGAATAATTGCACCATGGCTGATGGGATTTGGCTGGGTGGTCTCTGCCGGGTTACTTGCTTTCGGACTGGCAAAGATGAAAATGGAAGACATCCCAAAACTCTCTGTTATTACTGCAGCAGTATTTGTGGCATCCCTGATACATTTTCAGGTAGGACCCACCAGTGTTCATCTGGTACTTAACGGGTTTGCAGGTGTGACGCTTGGTATACTGTCATTTCCTTGTATGGTAGTGTCAATAATACTGCAGGTCTTCCTGTTCCAGCATGGTGGTGTCACGACAATAGGTATTAATGCTCTTAATATGGGT
>MZXQ01000330.1:802-2884 GCA_002926195.1 Candidatus Methanomarinus sp. HR1
GGTATTGCAGTAACGCTTTCGGTGACTATGCTTGCTGTTGAACTTCTTATTACAGGTTCGGAGTTCACTGAAGTGACAACTTTTGTTGTTTTTGCTCATATACCTGTCATTATAATTGAAGCTATATTTACCGGTGTAATGGCCGGGTTCTTTGCAAAAGTCAAACCTGAGATGTTATGTACTTGAAAAACAATGATAGAAATAGACCAATATTACGGGCTTTCATCACCTATACATAGATGGGACCCCCGTCTTAAGATCGTATCTATATTTGTACTGATATTTTCGATCATGCTTCTTTATAATCTTATACTGGTAGTGATCACTATGTGCTTTGCAATTATGTTAGTCTTTTTATCAAAGATTCCTATTTCTTTTATCCTAACTCGCTTAAAATGGGTATTCATATTTGTACTGCCTTTTCTAATTATATTACCATTTACCTTCTTAGGTGGCGGTATTGAAATAGCACATTTTCTTGGCATTACCCTTTACTACCGGGGGATCGAATATGTGATATATGCCTTGATGATCATGATCAAAGCACTCACAGCAGTAATGCTGATTTTTCCTATGATAGGGACATCCCGAATAGATATTACTATTAAAGCACTTGAAGGTCTGCATATACCTAATAAATTAATTCAGATGTTTGCATTCACTTACAGGTATATTTTCGTACTTTCCGATGAATTCACAAACATGGAACGCTCCCTCAAATCAAGAGGATATAAGAACAGGGCAAGTCTTTTTTCCATAACCTCTATTAGTAAAGCTATTGCAATGCTTCTGGTAAAGAGCTATGAACGTGCTGATCGTGTGTTCTATGCAATGAGGTCAAAGGGGTATACAGGTACGGTAACAACATTACATGAGTTTACGCTTAGACCCCAGGACTGGCTTAATACGATTATAGTTATAGGATTTGCAATTTTTATACATATCGCAGCTATATCAAGTACAATGGAGGTGTTATAACGGCTGCAATACATATCAGTGATCTTAATTACACTTTTCTTGATGGGACAGTTGCACTTGAGCATGTCTCGTTCGATATAGAAAAAGGTGAATCAGTAACTTTAGCAGGACCCAACGGTGCAGGTAAATCAACACTATTGCTGCATCTTAACGGTATACTGCCAGGTAAAAGAACACATGAATCAGGCAAGGGGAGCGGGTATGTTGAAATATTTGGTACTACCATTGACCCAAAAAAGATACATGAAATGCCAAAGAAGATCGGAATCGTGTTCCAGAACCCTGATGATATGCTATTTATGCCAATGCTCGGTGATGATATAGCATTTGGTCCTATTAATCTTGGTATGGATAAAGAAGAAGTAGACTTAAGAGTAAAAGAGTCACTTGCAATGGTCGGACTTGCCGGATATGAGCAAAGGGTCCCGCACCATATGAGTGGAGGTGAAAAGAAACGGGCTGCACTTGCCACTGTACTATCCATGGGACCTGATATTCTTGCACTTGATGAACCAACTGCTAATCTGGACCCAAAGAGCAGAAGGGAATTGATAGATATCCTGAAAGGACTTAAAGACCAGGGAAAAACGCTGATTATTATCACACATGATATCAATGCAATTCCGGAACTTACAGATAGAGTGATCGTACTTAACAGGACAGTGATCGCAGATGGAAACACACGCGAAATTTTTTCGGATACTGATATGCTCATTAAGGCAGGACTGGAGATCCCTGTGATCATGCAGTTCTTTGAGATGCTCCAGTTTGTCGGATATCCCTGTGATAAACTTCCGCTGTCATTAGAAGGTGCGGTAAATAACCTGACACAAACGATCGAAAACGGTGAAGGGCATATACACCTGCATTACCATAAACATACCCATTCGAAAATCACTGCTACCCTTAATAAATTTCATTATCATAAATAAAATCCTCGCTAAAATAGTTACTGTTCTTTCTCAAGCATCTCGATACGTTTGGTGATCTCCACAGCTTTTTTCTTATAATTACTGCGGATAGTATCATATTCATCTTCTGATATAATACTGCTGGAAAAATCATCATCAAGTTCCCTGAGTACCCTGGATACAGCCTTTTTAG
>MZXQ01000098.1 GCA_002926195.1 Candidatus Methanomarinus sp. HR1
ATGCTTTTCTGTAGCCCTTTGTCGGATGCCATTCTTTTAGTTTAGTGCATAGTGCAATGGGGTCAAGTCTGCTTTTGACTCTTGCGGGATAAAATGTTACAGATTGTCGCATGGCACGTCCACTCAGAATAGAGTATCCTGGCGCCTGGTACCATGTGATGAACCGGGGAAGAAGGGCCGAAAAAATATTTCATGACAGGCATGACTACCAGGTATTTGTCGAGCTTCTTGAAGAAAGCTGGGAGATGTGGAATATCCGGGTTGCTGCCTACTGTCTGATGACAAACCACTATCATATCCTTGTGCAAACTCCGGATGCGAATATTTCGCGAAGCATGCGCCATATAAATGGCGTATACACTCAGAGATTTAACAAAAGGCATCGCTGTGATGGACAGCTCTTTCGTGGCAGATACAAGTCAATTCTTGTTAGCGGTGACAGCTATCTTCTGCAACTTGTCAGATACATACACCGCAATCCTGTAAAGGCAGGCATCGCAAGCAAACCTGATGATTATCCCTGGAGTAGCCATAAGGGCTACCTGTCTGTTGCAAAAAAATGGAAGTGGCTTCACAAAAAATTCATTTTTTCGATGCTCACGAAAAGCAGGAAGGACTCGGTAAAAGAATACCGGAGGTTTGTTGCCATCGAGAGCGATGAGGAAATAGCCGGTGTACTTGAACGTAAGAAATGGCCGTCTATTTTGGGTCCCGAGACATTTATTGACTGGGTTAAGGGTAAGTACTATACCTTGAAAGCTGATCAGGAGGTTCCACAGGCAAAAGACCTTGCCCCTGAAACTGATTTGATAATAAACGCAGTGTGCAAGTGGTGGCGGATCGGAACCTCAAGAAACGTGTTGACAGGCCCTTTAATGGGCGACCCTATTATGACCCCATTACAGAATAGATAAATTATAAAAATTTCAATTTTAAAATGCAATATCTATAGTATAGAAAGGAGATATCTAGATGAAAATAAGAAAATTTTTAAAAACATCAGCAATTTCACTCCTTACTTTCAGTTTCATTTTTTTGTATGCACCAATAGCTCAAGCTCAAGAAGATTTCAAATTATCAATTCTACATACTAATGATACTCATGCTCACTTAGAATCATTTACTCCTTATGGAGAGGTAAATCAGGGGGGAATAGCTCGTAGAATGACAATGATAAGAACAATTGAAGGTATAGAAGGTCTGAGTAAATTAATAGATTCCTATATAGAAAATGGTTACATCAGTAAAGGTATAGGTAATAGCCTAACTAATAAACTTAATAATATTTTGAAGCAGCTAAACAAGGGAAAAATTGAAAAAGCAAATAATTTTCTAAATGCTCTTTATAATCGGGTTTTAGATCAGTATGGAGTAGAAATTAATCCTGACGCAGGTGATGTTTTAATTTTTGCTATCAACTATATAAAGGATGTTCAATTCGAATATGAGGATATGCCACTTTTAGTATTAGATGCAGGAGATGTTTTTCAGGGAACACTTTACTTTAACTATTTTAGTGGTCTTGCTGATGGGGAATTTATGAATGATATAGGTTATGATGCTATGGCAGTTGGAAATCATGAATTTGATGCAGGGCAAGAAGTTTTGGCTGATTTTATTGACTATGTGGATTTCCCACTTCTAAGTGCAAATTTAGACTTTTCTGGAACTGATATTTTAGATGAAAAAGTTGATCCTTATGAAATATTTAAATTTAAAGGAGAGAAAATTGGAGTATTTGGACTTACTACAGAGGATGTAGCAATATTATCAAACATTGGAGAAGGCATTATAGTTAATAAGATCATTCCAACAGCTGACGAAATGGTTTCTATATTAGAGGGCAAGGGAATTAATAAAATAATAGCTCTTACTCATTGTGGATATGAAGTAGATTTAATGTTAGCAGACTCAGTTTCAGGAATTGATTTAATAATAGGTGGTCATAGTCATACAAAAGTAGACCCTTGTCCTACTTTTGTAATATCACCAGCGGGAGAACCAGTTGTTGTAGTTCAAGCAGAGGATTGGGGAAGATATCTAGGAAAGCTTGATTTAGTATTTGATTATGAAGGGGTAGTTGATATTGATAAAATTGAAGGTGAGCTTATATTTTTAGATGGAAGTATACCTGAGGATCCAGTAACGATAGCAAAGCTTAATGGATATGCTGAAGAATTAGAAGAATGGAAGAACACAATTGTAGGACAAGCAGATGTTTTTTTAGATGGAGAAGAAGGTCATGTTAGAACCATGGAGACTAATCTTGGCAACTTAATATGCGATGCTATTTTAGAAAGAGTAGAATCTGATGGTGTTAAAATTGCTTTCCAAAATGGTGGTGTAATAAGAGCAAGTATTAATCCAGGCAATGTAAGTATAGGAGACATCATTTCAGTTCTACCTTTTGGTAATATGATTGTAGATTGTGATGTTACAGGTCAGGTTATATGGGATGCATTAGAAAATGGTGTAAGCAGAGTCGAGTATATTGATGGAAGATTCCTGCAGGTGGGTGGATTAAGATATAAATTTGATTCTTCAAAACCAGCAGGTAGCAGAATAGTTAGTGTCGAGATAGGAAACATTCATGATGGATTTACTCTAATAGATTTAACTGCAACCTATAGAATTGCTCTTAATGATTTCAATTTTGGTGGTGGAGATGCGTTTGATTTTACATCAGCAACAAATGTAACTGAAACAGGTCTTCTTTTACCCGATGCCCTTATTGACTATTTTGGGTTGCACTCTCCAGTTTCTGCTGTGGTTGAAGGAAGAATTATCAATACAGCAGTTGATATTGGGGTCGGTCCACGATAACCAATTAATATAATACTATACTATGGGGTCAAATCTCCGCTTGACTCTTTTGGCTGATAATGTTCTGCTTGATTGCAGCTATGCTTTTCTGTAGCCCTTTGTCGGATGCCATTCTTTTAGTGTATTCGGTTTCTGGCGCTGTTGGCTGAGCTATAGCCCTGCATCCATCAATTTACCAGACATGGGTCAAACGGAGATTTGACCCTTATGTTGTGAGTTTTTCTAACCTATTGAATATATAAGTTTATTGGCAAAAAAAGTCCGATATTGAAAATATTCTTATAATACAACATGTTATCCATAATTATTCCGTTGATCAAAACAGACTGACAACATAATAATTGATACGTAGACATACTTCTTTCAATCCGGCTCACGATAAAGTTTTCCTTAAAGACTGTCAAGCCAGTTTAAAGTTTCTTCTTTATTCTCCCAATCAATCAGATCTTCTATCTTGGGATTATCAGATAATATTGATTGGGCATATTTAACGAACTCCTTCTG
>MZXQ01000113.1 GCA_002926195.1 Candidatus Methanomarinus sp. HR1
TTGGATATTAAATCTCCCCCCACTATTTCATACATACCATACAAAAATCCAACATTTCATACGACATGTCAGAAACTATTTATACCAATCAATTCTATTCACCACTATGGATGAACGAGAACTGATTGAAATACTGAATCCATTCAACTTCTGGAGAGCCAAACCTTTCACAGGTATCACCCGTCCGAAATATTTAAATAAACTCTGCAGACTCACATCGACAGGGCAGGTAATCGTTGTAACAGGTGTTAGAAGATGCGGCAAGACCACGATCCTGACCCAGTTCATACAACACCTGATTGAAATTAAAGCAACTAAAGCATCGCAGATAATGTATGTAAACTTCGAAGACCCCAGATTATCCATTCAGGACGGACCTCTTCTTCTTGACCAGCTTATGACAGCACACAGAGCGTTTGTTGATCCGGACGGTGTGAACTACTTGATCCTTGATGAAGTCCAGCGGCTTCCCCAATGGGAGCGGTGGGTTAGAATTCAACAGGAGATGAATAAAAACCTGCACATAATTGTCTCGGGTTCATCAGCAGAACTGCTTTCTAAAGAACTGGCAACATTACTCACAGGCCGGCATCTTGATCTGGAAGTATTTCCACTGGATTTTAAAGAATATCTCAGATTTCGTGGTATCGATCCTGATGACCCGTTAGCAGACGTTGAAAGAATTAAGAGTCTATCATCAGAGTATATTTCAGCATCAACCTTTCCTGCAGTTGTTCTAACACCCCAGCCAGATCTCAAAGAAAAAATGATACTTCAGATATACCGCGATATCATCAACCATGATGTAGCCCGCAGGTATGAGGTGCGGGAGATTGAGAAATTAGAAGCTGTGGCAACGACATTCATATCATCTGTCCCGGGTCCGGTTACACTCAACAGTACAAGACGCGCACTTGATGGTCGTATTTCACTTGATTCGGTCGAACGATACTCCAGGTATCTCGAAGAGCCGTATCTGCTCTTCTTCTTAAGCACGCATTCATTTTCCGCAGGCAAGAGAAAGCGAAGTCCACGGAAGGTATATGCTGTGGATAATGGCATTTTATTGACTGTTTCACACCGTTTTTCATCAGACCGCGGAAAATTGCTGGAAAATACGGTATTTCTTGACCTCAGAAGAGCAGGGTATGAAATGTACCGTTTTATGAATAAAAAGGAAGTTGACTTTTTGATCTGGAAAGGAACCGAACCAGGCGCATTGATCAATGTTTGTCTTGATGTTTCAGATGCAGATACAAAGAAACGTGAGGTTGAAGGACTGCGAAATGCTATGCACGGGTTTAATATGAAGCGTGGATTGATTGTTACATTAAATTATAGCGAAACGATGCATGTGGAGGAAGGAATGATAGAATTTATGCCATATCGAAGATGGGCTCTACTCGACATTTTTTGAGTAAATGGATTGATTGGCTGTGGTTCTGGTGGGCAATGGGTTATGATATTACTTACACAGTGCTCTTGGTAATTGTTTATTAATTATAAGTGTGTTAATTGTTTTGGCTTTTAAAAAATGTCAAGAAAATTGAGTCGTGTAGGCATACGGTGTCACTACTTACTGACCATATGGTGTTATCACGGAAGTGTTGGACATGGTTGGGAAGTTGTTGAAAATTATATTGCCGGACAAGATAGAAAACCGAAAGGCTGAGGTTCATAAACAGGCCTTGGACTTAAGTCCGGGGTATAGTGACTTATGGATCGTGAGGATTGATGACCGAGGTCGGGTTGATAGTCTGATCAAGAAAATTTTATAGGGTGGATCGAAAGACATAATGCCAAGAAGAATGAAGAGAAATATCTGATGATTGAAGTTTGTCCAGAAGGACATAAAGATGGGTTAGGTTCGGATATAATATTGAATTGGCTGGATATGCGAAGCAAGTTCGGGTATACGACATTGTTTTCAATAGCCAGCCAGCCCATTTTAATAAAGAGCACAAAGAAAAAATAAAAGAAGGAAACAAATGAAGAATCAAGTTACATCCTCCGAGATTGTAAATTCTGTAACGAATAATGCAAATTTGCTTGGATTTTATGCTGCAATCCTCACAACTGTAATAACCGTAGTGACATTTGGTATTGCAATCTTTACACCGCCGATATCTGGCGCATTTTGTGTGGGTTCATGTATCGAGTATCCATTTACAAATATAGTTTCGCGTTTTCCCAGAGATTACGTGTGGATGTACCTGGCGATTCTGTTGACTTTAATTTATGTTGTACTTATGGTATGCATCCACCGTTACGCATCCAAGGAGAAGAAGATATTTAGTCAGATCGGATTGTCCTTTGCCCTAATTTCGGCAACCATATTAATCATAAACTATTTCATTCAAATATCTGTGATACAACCCAGTCTTGTAAACGGGGAAACCGATGGGATTGCGATATTAACAGCGTATAATCCACACGGAATCTTTATTGCTCTTGAAGAGATAGGCTATTTGATGATGAGTGTTTCCTTTTTCTGTGTAGCTCCGGTTTTTTCGGGAACTAATAGGTTAGAAAGCGCAATTCGTTGGATCTTCGTCATAAGTTTTATTCTAATAATCATCTCTCTCATCATACTTTCTTTTTTTTATGGAATTAACCGTGAAGATAGATTCGAAGTGGTTGTTATCACAATTAACTGGATAGTATTGATAGTATCTGGAATACTATTGAGCGTTGTATTCAAACGGGCTATGAAAATGCCATCATAAATGTGCAGTTGACTTCCGATCAAACCTTTATGTTTAATAGAATTGTAAATAAACACAATGCTTCCATTTATCGCGTTTTTCATAAGTATTGTCCTAATACACATATTATCAGTCCGTCTACGTATACATCCATTTCTTTGTTTGATTTCGTCTGCTTTTATTTATGGAATACTCTGTGGGATGGATTATCAATCAATCATTCTGCATATAACATCAGGTCTCGGAAGCATCTTTTCTGTATTATGCATCGTTATATTCTCTGGTGTTACCATTGCAGAGTTCTCGAAGAGAATAAAAAGCATTGAAACGATCATAAATGACATTTTAAGAATCTTTAAGGGGAATTATTCCTTTATACCTATTTTTTCCGGGTATTTATTATCCATTCCCATAATGTGCTGCATAACAGCATTTGTTGTTTTAAATCCAGTCATTGAGGGTCTTGCACTGAAAGTAAATGCATCAGAAAAGAAATTCTTGTACATGCTAGCCATAGGAACGGTAATATCGTACAATCTGATCTATCCATCACCAGTTATCCTTGTAATCACAAACACGCTTGATATTGATCCACTAGATACATTAAAAGTGAGTATTCCAATATCCGTACTTCTTTTAGCTATTTTTTACTATTATATGCGTATGGACATTGAGATCATATCAGAAAAAGTTAATACATCACTCAAATCATCTATAGAAGCATGGACTCCAATTGTAATTCCGATATTACTGATTTTATTTGGTTTTTTTTCCGATAATTATATTTTAAAATTTTTTGGTGATATCAATGTTGCTCTTATCGTGGGTGTATCAATCTCACTGGTCATATCAAACAGATACCTATCTGCAGATGAGATGAGCGTTACCCTGAAGAGATCATCAGGTAGGGCAGGCAGGATACTTCTTGATCTGTGTGGCGCAGGAGCACTTGGTAATATTATCGCGCACAGCGATTTTTCAATGGTTGTACTTGAATTGATAAAACAAAGTTTTGTTCCTGTCATGTTATTTCCATTCTTGGTTGCGATCTTAATTCAGACCGCACAGGGCTCAAGAGTTGTTACAGCCATCGTTACCGCGGGTATTGTGAAGGACTTTGCTTGCATGCAAACGGTGTTTATGATCTGCGCTGGAACATTCATCTTCTCTTATGTAAGTGACCCGTATTTTTGGCTGGTTAAACAGGATTCAAGTATGAAAGAAAACCTGAAATACTATACTCTACCGCTGGCACTGGCAGGTGCTATAGTTTTAATGTGTGTCATTTTATTTTTATGATTCGGATTACCAGTAGCAGTCTTGTATCAATTCCGGGTTAAAGCACAGATCAATTTGTGAAATATGCCCGAAGTCTTTTCGTGCTCGTCTCAGTACGCGACCTCTAGCCTGCGGATGCCCCGAACTTCATTCAGGGGTGGCGAGGTTGGGGCTGAAGACAATAGGCGTCTTTCATGCTCCCATGAAGTGATAGATTCCAGAGCAACCACTTAAAATCTGAAAACTCGGTGCTTTTGGAATAACTAATATCCCTTTTTACAAATTCGAAAATATCTTTCTACTAATTTTAATATAGTATTTGTATTAGAAAAGACACATGAAATAATACTAAATAAAACCATAAGAAAGAAATAGTAAGCCGAAAAAATCGAAGAACTTAGATAGTACAGTATATTGATTACCTTAAAT
>MZXQ01000329.1:0-5395 GCA_002926195.1 Candidatus Methanomarinus sp. HR1
TTGAACTTACCGTCTGCGAACATCGTATCAGTTCCCGAATGGTCTTCTGTGGGACAGGGCCACTGAATTCCTCCCGCTTTCTTCAATCTTTCATAACTTATTCCCGTGTATGTGGGGATGACTTTCCTTATCTCCTCGAATATCTCCTCAGCGGACCCGAACGTGAATTTATCTTCGTATCCCATGAGGTTTGCGAGTTCGCAGAAAGGCATCCAATCGGGCTTTGCTTCTCCCTGTGCTTCTACCGCTTTATTCATAAACTGCACTCGCCTATCGGTCTCTGTTACTGTTCCTTCCTCCTCTGCCCATGTCTGTGCCGGAAGAACGATGTCGGCAAGTTTCGCCGTCTCGGTCATAAACAAATCCTGAACAACTACAAGGTCTTTATTCTCAAGCAATCCCTTCACTCTGGTTATATCCGGCGCTGACATCATTGGATTTGTACCCATGATGTATAAAATGCTACATTTCTCTACCATATCCATGTAACCTATCCCGGGATCCGCAGGTAAACTTTCTACGCCCCATAAATCACCGAACTTATTTGCTGCCTCCTCACTCACGGGCACAAACCCGGGATAGAATACAGGAACCGTACCCATATCGCCGAAACCTTCTCCATTTATATGCCCTCTCAACGGATTTACACCAGTTCCCGGTCTACCCTGATTCCCGGTGAGCAGAGTAAGATCCGCGAGCGTTTGAATGTTTCCCACGCCCTGAGCATGCTGTGCTATGCCGGCATTAAAAATGATACAGCCCCTTTCCGCTTTCGCGTATGCATCCGCAGCTTCTTTCATCAAATCTCGAGAAATTCCGCTTATTTGCTCAAGTTCACTCATATCAAGCCTGGATATGTAAGACTTCAACTCTTCAAACCCGCTGGTTTTACTCTCTATGAATTCTTTGTCCTCTAATCCTTCTTCTATTATTATCTTCATCANNAGCGCGATGTCGGTAGCGGGATTAAGTCGAAGAAAGATATCTGCATAAATCCTCGCTGTTACCGTTTCCCTCGGGTCTATAACAATAACCTTCGCACCCTTCTCTTTCGCTCCTTCCACTCTTCGGCCAATCAGCGGATATGTTTCGTGTATATTTACACCTGCGAGGATGATGCAGTCTGCTTTCTCTATGCTTATTGTCGAAGTCTCCATCACACCTGCGCCGACTGTGGAGAGCAACCCGGGAACAGTCGTAGAATGACAGAATCGCGATGAATTGTCCATGTTGTTTGTCTTCATCACACATCTTGCAAACTTCTGTAATACGTACAAATCCTCATTTGTCGTCCTTCCGGAATTTAGGAATCCAATAGAACCTGGATCAGCACCTTTTAACTTATTGGCAATCAGTCCCAGTGCTTCATCCCAGGTCGCTTCTTTAAAGCTGCCATTTTCTTTTATTAGTGGCTTTTCCAGCCTGCCTTCCCCATATATAAATTGGTATGCATTTCTCCCCTTCGGGCAGTTCTTGCCTTCGTTTACGGGATGCTCTTTCCAGGGCTCTACACCCACTATCACTCCGTCCTTTATTACTAAGTATATTCCACAGCCAGTCCCGCAATAGGGGCAAATAGTCGGTACATAGTCTAATTCTGTCATTTTTGTTCTTTACCCCCTATCTCTATATGTCTGAAAGGACCGGGTCCAAGTTCCTTTATCTGTGCTGTAAATTCCTTTATCGTATCTGAAAACTTTATTCCTTCAGATGCGGAAATCCACTCCATACGCATTCTTTTTGGATCTATGCCCACCGATTCAAGCAACTTCTTCACCATTGAGTATCTCCTTCTAGCAGATAAGTTGCCTGTCGTGTAATGACACTCGCCCGGATGACACCCGCCGATAAAAACGCCATCTGCTCCTCGCAAAAACGCCTTTAGCACAAATAGCGGGTCCACTCTGCCGCTACACATCTGCCTTATCAACCTTATGTTCGGTGGATATTTCATACGCGCAGTCCCTGCAAGGTCTGCGGCTGCATAAGTGCACCAGTTACAAGTGAAGCCGATTATTCTTGGCTCGAATTCCACTTTCACTTCTTTACTCATTTTTACACTTCCTTTTTTTCCACAACTACTTTCGTATATTTAAATCTATTTTATTTATCATTATAACTGTAATTAGTTACAAATATTTATGAATTCGACAGGAATAATAATAAAAATATGCAATATATACGAATTTGTTTTTATTATATGTATAATTAGTTACAAATGTTTGTGAATTCGACAAGAACAAAATAAATATATACGATAAGTACGAATTTGTTCTTGTATATAAAGTATATATTTTAATATTAGAGAATTAGATATGTAAATTTCAAAGGTGTAAAAAAATGGCTATAGGAGAGAAGGAGGAACCGGAGGGGGAAGAGCCAAGAATTGGTGTATATGTGTGTCATTGTGGGATAAATATTGCAAAGACGGTGGATGTAGAGAAGGTTAGGGATTATGCAGCTACACTACCTAATGTAGTACTCGCTCGCGACTATATCTATATGTGTTCAGATCCGGGACAGGGCTTGATAAAGAACGACATCAAAGCGGGAAAAATTAACCGTGTAATAGTGGCTTCTTGTTCGCCACGGATGCACGAGCCTACATTCAGAAAAACCTGTGTGGCGGCGGGGCTCAATCCCTACTATTTTGAACAGGCAAACATAAGAGAGCAGTGTAGCTGGACATCAGAAGACAAGGAAGCAAACACAAGTAAAGCAGTGGATTTAGTAAAAAGCGCTGTTGCAAGAACGAACCTATTAGAGTCTCTTGAATATCCGAAGGAAGTGGATATCATTCCGGAAACGTTGATAATCGGAGCGGGGATAACGGGAATGTACGCAGCATTGGATATAGCGGACGGAGGGTATAAGGTGCATTTGGTAGATAGAAACCCCTACGTTGGTGGGCACATGGCTCAGCTTGATAAGACATTCCCAACGCTCGATTGCTCTGCATGTATTATAACACCACAGATGGTGGACGTTGGCAGTCATCCGAACATAGACCTGATGACTTACTCTGAGTTGGCAGAAGTGGGAGGCTATGTAGGGAATTTCGATGTTAAGATAAAGAGGAAGGCAAGATTTGTAGATGAGAAGTTATGCATGGGCTGCGATATGTGTGCCCAAGCTTGCCGATTGCATAATAGGTTTCCAAACGAATTCGATGAGGGGTTGAAAAAGCGAAGCCCTATTTATATTGCATTCCCATATGCAGTTCCCGCTGTTTATACCATTGACAAAGACCAATGCTTGATGCAAACGAAAGGTAAATGTGGAAAACCAACGCTTGTGAGCACGAGAGAAGGGATAAAGAAGAAAGGTAGGGGCGAAGAAGTATCAAAGAATGAAGTCCCTCCTTGTGTTGCTGCATGTGGGCCGAACTGCATAAATCATGATGCGAAAGATGAGATGGTGGAATTGAAGGTGGGAACGATCATAGCTGCCACGGGATATGACATTATTGATCCAAAAGTATCACCAGAATATAAGTATGGCGTATATCCAAACATACTTACCGGCTTGGAATTTGAACGTTATTCATCCGCGAGTGGACCCACACTGGGGGAGATGGTAATAAACGGGAAGGTGCCGAAAGATGCTGTCTTTATATCATGTGTCGGTTCAAGGAATAAGCAAACAGGATATGAATACTGTTCACGTGTATGCTGCATGAATTTAGCGAAACAAGCGCATCTGCTCATGGAGAAAGTCCCGGATTGCAACGTAAGTGTGCTATATCAAGATGTAAGAGCATTTGGAAAAGGGTTTGAGGAATTCTATAACCGTGTGCAAAAGGAAGGTGCTCACTACCGACGAGGACTTCCGGGAGAGATATACAAAAAACCAGGCAGTGATAGGGTAGTTGTAAGAGGAGAGGATACGATGCTTGGTGAACCTTATGAACTCGAAGCTGACCTCGTTGTTCTTGGAGTGGGATTAAAACCAAGCGATGGTGTGGAAGATCTAGTAAAGATAACAAAACTGTCGCAATCCGCAGATAAGTTTTTCTTAGAAGCGCATCCTAAGCTCAGACCGATTGATACTGCGATAGATGGTATGTTCATTGCCGGATGTGCTCAGGGTCCAAAGGATATACCGGATAGCGTAGCACAGGGTAAAGCGGCTTCTTCTGCTAGTCTTATGTACTTATCTTCAGGTAAAGGAGAAATAGAAGCTGCAATATCTGAGATAGACGAGGAGCTCTGCACGGGATGTCGCCAGTGCGAAGAAGTTTGTCCTTATAATACACTTTCGCTTGACGAGGAGAAGAATGTGATGACGGTAAACGAAACGATTTGTAAGGGATGCGGTGCTTGTTCCGCAGCGTGTCCTTCGGGTGCGGCATCAATGAAGCATTACAGAGACTTACAAGTATACGCACAGATAGGAGCGTTGACAGAAGGATTAATGAGTTAAAGTGAGTTCCGGTTTAGAATAAGGCGGCCAAACTATCTGCTCAAAAGCCTATGGCATTTTAAGCAGGTAGTGAAGAAGTAAAAATACAAACTCTGCGGCAATTCCACCGTAAAGAGCGCAAAGTTCGCAAAGAATTAATTAAATTTGTTAGTTATCAACTATAATTTTAATTTATTACCAATTAATTTGTAGTGGATACAAAATCACTGATTTTACATATAAAAATAAAAGGAAAAAATTTACCTTTCCTGGCAATCTTGATACATTTTTTCCATCTGTGGACTTATGTAGTTGAGACTATCGGAAAAGTGATAAAACCGAACCATTCATAACATGTTAATCAAGTAAAACGTTTTGCTGCGTCATGGTGTGTTTATTTTTGGATTTTAAATTCCTCTATGCCCTTTTCCAACGATCTCGTAGTTAAATCAGATTAATTCTTGCACTTCCTTTATGAACTTGCCCTGACCAACCTGCTTCATCACATCAATGTGACGCCGATCTCGCAGACGCTGAACATCAACAAATCCAAGAATTTCAATGCCACAGGATTCGATCACAACAACGACTCGATAGACGATCTGATATTCGCATGGTACACCACTCCAAAGGTAGGATGTCGATAACGAAAAGCCGTTTACTTTCACTTGTGCTCATTCATTGTATTTTTTATTTTACTGATTCCATTGCCATCGATTTTATCGGAATTCATCAAATATGTGTCATTAAATAATACAGGACTATTTATCCTACCGATAACGTTTATGCATGGCTGAATAGTTACCAATAATTTTATGATTAACTCCTTCTCAAAAGATATGTTACCACTAATAATCCTGCAATTGCAGTCAAATTCGAATTATTTAATGCCTCTTAATAACATTAACATCCATATGCACGAAAATAAATATACCGGATGCTTATTAGGTAGTGCAATAGGGGATGCACTGGGTATGCAAACAGAAGGCATGAC
>MZXQ01000329.1:5571-6117 GCA_002926195.1 Candidatus Methanomarinus sp. HR1
CTCACTGCCTGCAAACGACTCTTGGAAGGTATACACTGGAAAGAATCAGGTGTTGATATACCCACCTGCGGTAGTGCAATGAGAGTATCACCAATAGGTCTGGTATTTTGTGATAAGCCTGATGAACTTGAAAAGTATGCCGTGCTTTCATCATTACCAACACATAAGAATCTTCAGTCTATTGCAGGGGCTGTTGCAGTAGCAACTGCAGTCTCCCTGGCAGGAATAAATACCAGCCCGGATAGTATTATTAGATTATCTGCTGAATTTGCCAGTAAATACGACCCTGTTCTTAGTAATAAGATAAAGAACATAGGATCACTTAAAAACATGAATGAGATCAATGCTTTTTCTATTATAGGGACTTCTGTTCTTGCTATTGATGTTGTACCCTCTGCATTATATTGTTTTGCAAGATACCCGTTGGATTTTACACGTACGATATTAACAGGAGTCAATGCAGGTGGGGATACGGATTCAATTGCAGCTATAGCAGGTGCAATAAGCGGCGCATATCTTGGTAAGGATGCAATCCCGCAAAAATGG
>MZXQ01000329.1:6123-7326 GCA_002926195.1 Candidatus Methanomarinus sp. HR1
GTAGTTGATATACTATCAAAAGATATACATGCAAGTTGTTTTATCTACTATAAAAAATCAAATATATCAAGTGACTGCACTATGAATCCTGAAAATACATTATTAATGATACCAGGCCCGGTCCCAATTGCTCCCAGGGTACAGAGGGCTATGAGCAAACCCATGTTCGGGCATAGAGGAGAGGAATTCGGGGCAATCTATGATGAATCCCGTGAGATACTGGCGCAACTGTTTAGAACTAGCAATGAAATATTTATCATCTCGGGCTCAGGTACGGCAAGTATGGAAGCTGCTATTGGAAATCTGATAGGCAAGGATGATACTATTATAACTATTGAGAACGGAAAATTCGGTGAAAGACTATGCGATATAGGGGATCGTTACGGCAGAGCAGTAAAGTTACAATATGAATGGGGTACACCTATTGATCTTGATGCTGTAGAAAACGCCCTTGAACGAGGAGCAAAAGCTATTGCAATGGTACATAATGAGACCAGTGCCGCAATAAGAAACCCGGTGGAAAAAGTAGCTGAACTGGCAAAGAAACACGGTGCCCTGTTCATCATGGATGCTATTACTACAGTAGGTGGTGATACGGTACTGGTAGATGAATGGGGTGTGGATATCGCATTTATGGGTTCCCAAAAATGTATTGCTGCGCCGCCTGGTCTATCTGCGATAACTATTAGTGATGCTGCATGGGATGCTATGGTCGATAACCGGCCGTATTATCTTGACCTGAAAGCTTATAGAAAATCCGGATCAAATAATCCCTCACAGACCCCGTATACTCCCGGAGTACCGCTGTTCTGCGCTATGCTGGAAGCTTTAAGGATAGTACAGGAAGAAGGAATGGAGAAACGTAAATACAGACATTCCCGGGGGGCGGCTGCCGTGCGTGCGGCTGCAAAGGCACTGAATATTGAACTGTTTCCCAGAATCGATCAATATCATAGCTATTCCAATACTGTGACAGCTATGAATATCCCACAAGGCATTACAGATAAGCAACTACGAGGAGAAATGCTTGATATGAATATACAAATATCCGGTGGACAGGCCCATTTGAAAGGAAAAATATTTCGGATAGGTAGTATGGGTAATTTCACTGCCACTGATATGATCACTACTATATCAACACTTGAACTGGTATTACACAGACATGGTTTGATCGATAATATCGGTGAAGGTGTAGAAGCAGCA
>MZXQ01000329.1:7354-10921 GCA_002926195.1 Candidatus Methanomarinus sp. HR1
ATTGCCGATACTACATTTGCCAGATATGATATGGGAAGTGCGGCTATTGATGAGTTGAGGAACAATGCTTCGGTGAAAATCAAGCGGTATACAGTACCAGGTATCAAGGACCTCCCGGTTGCATGTAAGAAACTTATTAATGAGCAGAGCTGCGATATTGTTATGGCACTGGGTATGCCGGGTTCTGATCCGAAAGATAAGATATGTGCCCATGAGGCTTCAACGGGAATCATACATGCGCAGTTGATGACAGATACTCATATTATCGAAATATTCGTACATGAGGATGAGGCAAAAGATGAAAAGACACTGGCATGGCTGATGGATAAACGTGCCAGGGAGCATGCCCACAATGTGATCAAATTAATGCTGAGGCCCTATGATCTTGAAAGAGAAGCAGGTACGGGGCAGCGGCAGGGATATGAAGATGCCGGACCAGTTGGTCTGTAGAATATACCAAGATTTATAGTATTATATGGAAATAGAATAAACAGGTGATAATTATATGAGCGATCTGAAACTGGGATTTGTAATATCGGAATTTAACAGGGACCTGACATACCAGATGGAAATGCTGGGTAGAGAGCATGCAGATTTTTTAGGAGCAGAAATTGAACAGACACTGATGGTTCCAGGCGTTTATGATATGCCGCTGGCTATTAAAAAACTCCTTGATAACCCGGATATCGATGCTGTGGTCACTATAGGCTGTGTTATTGAAGGTCAGACCAAGCACGATGAGATTGTAATGCAACATGCTACCAGGAAGATCACTGATCTATCACTGGAATATAATAAACCTGTGACCCTTGGCATCACAGGACCAGGCATGAGCAGACAGGATGCACATAAGCGCGTGGACTATGCCAAGCGTGCAGTAGAAGCTGCAGTGAAGATGGTACAAAGATTGAAATAATTTATTTAATTATTTTAATTACTTTAACTGGATCAAAGTCATGGTATCAAGACGACTGCAAAATATTGAAGAATCAGCTACTCTCAAGATGACAAATTTAGCTAATGAGCTAAAGCGTGAAGGACATGACGTTATCAGTTTCACTCTTGGTGAACCTGATTTTGATACACCTAAAAATATCTGCGATGCAGCTATTGATTCGCTGCGCAAGGGTGATACGCATTATTCCCCATCACCTGGTATTCCTGAGTTGCGTTTTGCTATTGCTCAGAAGCTCAATAATGAAAATAACCTTAATGTCGAGCCAGCTCATGTAATCGTAACACCCGGAGCCAAGCAGGCAGTGTTCGAAGCAATTTTAGCAGTACTGGACGAAGGAGATGAGGCTATACTATTTGACCCTGCCTGGGTATCGTATGATCCCTGTATAAAGATCGCAGGTGGAAAGACAGTATGGGTACCTCTTGATCATGAGAATGATTTTAATCCTTCTGATATTGGTCAGTATATCACATCAAAGACAAAACTCATTATTGTTAATAGTCCAAGTAATCCTACCGGTGGTATCTTCACAAGAGATACTTTGCAGGAGATAGCTGATCTTGCCATTGACCATGATATCATGGTATTATCTGATGAAATATATGAGAAGATCATCTATGATAAACAGCATTTGAGTATTGGAAGTCTGCCCCAAATGGAAGAGCATACTATTACCATTAACGGTTTTTCAAAGGCATATGCAATGACAGGCTGGAGACTGGGTTATCTGGCTACATCTCATGAGGTATACCAGTCCATGTCCAAACTTCAAAGCCATAGCGTCAGCAGTGCAGCTACTTTTGTCCAGTGGGCTGGTGTGGAAGCACTTAAAGGAGACCAGTCTTTTATAGGTGAGATGGTAGTGGAGTTCAAAGCACGCCGGGATTTATTAGTGGAAGGATTGAACAGGTTGGGTATTAAGAGTAATTATCCCAGCGGTGCATTCTATGCTTTTGCAGATGTGAGTGAATATGGTGACGGAGATGCCGTATGTGAACAACTGCTGACTGAAGCCTATGTGGCTGCCACTCCAGGCAGTGCTTTCGGACCTGATAGTAAGGATTATATTCGTATTTCCTATGCTACCAGCAAGGAGAGGATAGAGACCGCATTAGAGAGGATAGAGAAGGTCTTTAACTGAGTCTGTGACTCTTACCGCAAATCCACCCTATGNNTAACTTCAATAACAGAAACAATATCGAAGGATGGAAACAGATGAAGACAAAGACAAAACAAATAGCAATAGCCGCAATAGTCCTTGCAGCCGTCCTGATCACAGGATGTGTCGATCAGGTGTCTGAAATGTCCGCAGACGAGATTGCATCCATGATGGAGGCGAAGCAAGCAGATATTACGGATTTCTCAGCCACAATGGTCATGACATCGTCGTATGGCGGAGATGATATAACTATGCGGGCGACAATGGTAAGCAAACCGCCGGATAAAAACCGCATCGAATACATTGAGCCAGCCGAACTTGCCGGTATGGTGATGGTCACAAACGGCAGCACGATGTGGACGTACGATCCTATGAATAATCAGGTAACGAAGATGGCACTTCCGGAGGATATGCCATCCGGGATGGATTATACCGAACTTGTCAAGAACCTTCTGGACGAGAACGACATATCTCTCGAAGGCATCGAGAATATTGATGGACGGAGCGTATATCTGATCGATGCAACGCCGAAGAACGAAACTGAACATGGGCTCTTCTTAAGGACACGCGTATGGGTTGACCGTGAAAACTGGATGATTCTTGGGATAGAGATATACGATAAGGATGATAACCTCATCACGAAGGTGGAATACCAGGATATAGCGTTTAACACCGGAATTCCAGACAATGAGTTCATATTAGAGATTCCGGAAGGTTGCGAGGTTGTGGAACAATCGTTTGAGGACATGATGCCTGAAAAGATGACGCTTGAAGAAGCGAGGTCAAATCTCACGTTCGATCTGAACACACCGTCATACCTGCCGGAAGGATATGAATTTGACCATGCAATGGTAATTGGTAGCGAGCAGGAAATCGTATCGCTACAATACACGAATCAGGATGAGCAATTGTATCTTACAGAGTGTATCAGCGATGATACAAAACAGCATGAATCGATGATGGGTGAACCCGAGATTGTGAGCATCAATGGCATTGATGGAGAGTTTACGTCGATGTTTGGCATGAACACACTCCAGTGGAGCGCAGATGACATCGATTATTCACTGTCAGGTACACTTGAGAAGGACGAGTTGGTGAACATAGCAGAGTCCCTTGTGTGACTCTGTACTTTTTTTTTAGTTATATTACGACAAAAGGGAGGGTTTTGTATGATGAGGATCATACTTCGATGGTATTACAATCAAAGAGGTGACGTTCGGTGAAAACCAGAATCAAGGAACTGCGAGCACGATACAACCTGACGCAAGAGGAGCTTGCAAAGAAGGTAGGGGTCAGGCGGGAGACAATTGTGTTCCTCGAGAAGGGGAAGTACAATCCATCACTCAAGCTGGCACATGATGTCACAAAAGTTCTGGAGACGACGATTGAGGAGCTGTTTATCTTTGATGATGATTGATCGTCTAGATTTCTCAACAGCTTCCCAACCATT
>MZXQ01000329.1:10978-16765 GCA_002926195.1 Candidatus Methanomarinus sp. HR1
TTCAACGAACTCAATTGTTGTGTCTGTTCTTTGGGCAAACTCGATGATCTCTTCGATAACATCAACCTCTGATGTTCTACTGCCACAATAAGGACATTTATCTTTTACACCTGAATCAACAATCTGGCATTTCTCACAAATCCAGCCCCTTATTTGATAACCTTTATTTATAAACAGCAACTCTACCTGGCCATTTACCGCCGCATCCATTGTATCTCTAAAACCGTGAACTGCAAGACCGTTTTTCAGTATTTCATCCATTAATATATTCATATTTTTTTCGCTTGTTTCTTTTTCATCCTGTAAGGCGATTTTCTTAGCCTTCGAAATAAGCCTACCTTCGGCTTCGTCAAAATCCATATCAATAATATCTATAACCTTAGACTTAATATTAGGTGACAGGATATTATTAAACATTGTTTTCGCATTACCGGGACCTGCAATAATAATTCTAACTACCTCTTCCTTTAGGAACAATTTTTCAACATCATCTGAGATATCTTTGAGGAAATGATCAATCGCTCCCTTTCTTATTCTCTGAAAACGTGCCTGTGACATCCCACCTTTCTTATGTTTGTTAATAATATCAATGGGTTTTTCTTTTTGATATCCGACTATACCTGAATAAACAATATATATTTTTACTCTGTGACTATCCAGAAGAATAAGTCCGAATGGTTCATATTCGTCAACCAGTCTCGCAAGAGGTCTGATATATGGTGATGTGTCTACAATCAGCAGGTTTTCAAGTGGCATCCCTAATTTGTATACTTTAAAAAAGTTGTTAATATTTGATGCAAATATAGCAAGACTTTGCTGCCCTTTTTCTCTATCGTTTTCATTCAAATGTTCCTCTACCATTTGAATTGATTTTTCAAAATTTTCAGACAATTCTTTATTCCCTTTCAGAACAGATTCGCAAGTGTTTTTTCGTCTTTCCACGAATTTACTGTCCGGACGATCTATATCCAGATAAAGGCTGATAAACGAATCCCTGTTTTCACGATCATAAACTTCTGAAAGCTCCCTAATGTCACTGTTATTGAGATCTGTGATCATATGCTCCATAAAGACCTTATAGTATATATTTTATATGCCTGTTTTTGAAAAAGGTTTACGCATCAAATGTTCACAATCCATGCACATAGTAATAATCATGTTATTCTTGATCCTTACTCTACAATTTGCTCCCGGGACAAGATAAGCCCCGCATTCTTTGCATACCCTTCGTTTTAATTCAGCAGGTATTCTTACCCTGTGACGCATACCCATCCTTCGAGCAAGATAGACATAGCGTTTACTCATCATAGGATCCTGTTTAAAGATTTCATCAGCCATCTCAAATAACTGCCTTATACGCTGGGCAGCCATATCTCTTATCCAGACCTTTCTTTTTTTATGTTGCATTATATCCCATCAACCAATATTATATTTAATAATAGTATATATGAGATACCTATGCAAATCGCTGTTATAGCTATACAGGGAAATATATCAGAGCACATCAACTCAGCACAATCGACACTATTAGCAATGGATATACAGGCAACTGTTATTCCTGTACGCCGTAGCGGCATCATACCCTCATGCAGTGCAATAATCTTACCTGGTGGTGAAAGCACTACACTTGGAAGGCTTATGGAACAAAAGGGGATAGATACCGAGATAAAAAAAGCAGCATCCAGTGGAATACCAATAATGGGAACCTGTGCTGGTCTGGTATTACTGGCAAAGGATGGGGGAGAGCAGGTCAGGCGCACAGGGCAAAAATTGCTTGGACTTATGGACATCAGTGTAGATAGGAATGCTTTCGGACGCCAGCGTGAATCCTTTGAAGTACCAATTGAAATGCCTATATTAAAATCACCATACAATGCTGTGTTCATCCGTGCCCCGGCAATTACCAGGATTGGACCTGATATTGAAATACTTGCCAGGTTTGAAACATATATGGTAGCAGTAAAACAAGGTAATATAATTGGTCTGGCTTTCCATCCCGAACTTACTGATGATCAGCGAATACATCACTATTTCTTTAGTTTATTATAAGAGACCGAGTATATAGAGTTATAGGGGGGAGTGGGGGGTAGTATAAAAAAGCCCTATATACCCGGAATCTCTTTGTTCGCAATATACGAACAATATTATAATATACATCACAATATATATATGTTTGCATAGGTGAAATAATATATTTATAGATCATGAACAAATGAGCCTGCAAACTGCAGCGACAAACGTATCTGACCTGGTACATCGTCTTTAGTTACATAACCATGCCCTGGATATAGTATATCTACATCAAGCCCTGCCAGGCGTTTTAATGAATCTACAAGGCTGCGCCCATCACCGCTCGGTAGATCAGTACGTCCGAAACTACCTTCCGGAAATACCGTATCTCCTGAGAAAAGTGATCTTGATTGGCTGTGGTATAGACATATGCTCCCCTGTGTATGTCCGGGAGTATTAATGACCTCAAGATCACTGCCGTTCCCAAGTCCGATCAATTCACTGTCATTAAGTATTATATCAGGTTGAAAGCAAGCGCCCTGGGCACCGAACATTACTGCTACACTGGATATATCATCACTAAGCAGTCCAGCATCTTTAGTATGGATCGCAATTTTGGCACCTGTCTGGCGGGAAATTTCTTCCACTGCACCCCAATGATCATAGTGGGCATGGGTAAGGATTATCAACTCAATATTGGCAGGATCCATTATATCTTCGATCCTGTCCAGTACATACTTTGCATTTATTCCTACATCGATCAATAATGGTTTTGGAGCTATGATCAAATAGGCATTAGCATCTGCCGGTGAACTGTTGATCTGTATTACTTGCATATGTTATACCTCATTCAAAAGTCAAATAGCTGCCTCTGACCTTGCCTGGTGGTTTTCTTATCTTTTTTTGAATGATTACTGATATGTTCTATCGCTGTGCCGCCGCCGAAGTCCATAAGTCCTTTCTGTTTTGCATCATAGTCCAGCACAGATGCATCAACACCAAGCTCTCGTAGTATTCGCGCAACAGGAGGTAATATTTGTTTCTTGATATAATAATTCACATTCAGCGATATATTGTTCTCCTTTACATACTCAGGATCCTCTGCCTGATCAACGAACAGACCTTTACTTGCTGTGATAACAAATGGTATCCTGTCACCTATGGAAGGCACATAACCGGAGCGTTTTTTCATTTTCTCAACTACAGTAATGTGTGGCTGTCTGTTGCGGTAGCTCTCTGGCTTTTTGGTATATTTACGGGTCAGGATCAGGTCATCGATAGCTGACGGATCCGACTCCAGATCAATATTTCGTACATTATTGATCACTTCCCTGACATGAGATATTGCATCATCCACCCTACCTTCTTTGAGTACCAGTTCCAGTACCCGGGTCAATGTCCTGCTGGTAAGTTCACACCAGTCCCGCCTAACTGTTTCCATACCTTTTACCTTGATACTATCAGACCACCCATCTGATCCGGGTTCGAACACCCAGAGAGCGTAACGCTTCTTAGCAATGAAAATCGAACGTCTGGCAAAACTCTCAAATTCCAGTTCCATGGGGTCTGGCAGTTTTGATGATACAATACCTGATATCCTCCGGCCTACTATACCGGCATCATCAAGTGAAATACCTTCAGGAGATAATTTTACAAATACACTATCAGTATCTCCATAAACTACATTAAGATCTATTTTTTTGGTTGTGAGTGTATCACCGGTCCTGTCAGAATCCGGTCCGGTACCTGATAGTTCGGATCTTAGGAATGCATTTCCATTATTAAGGTAAATACTACCTATCTGTGATTCTACTACATTTTTTGTGTTAAGGATATTCTCCCTGCCAAAACTGGTAACCGAATTTGCCATAGTCAGACTGTAAAGTCTTGCTCTGGTATAGCCCGAATATCCGTAAAAACTATTCAGTAGCATCTTCAGGGCCTGTTGGGTGGCATTAAGTACCCTGGCCTCTTCACCTGATGCATCCCTCATCTTTTGTTTGGTTTCAACCCTGCGGTTTAACAGGTCTTCTAAAATAGCAGGTACAATACCACGTTGTGTCTGCGCTGATACGAATTTACCTCCTGATGGAGTGTGTATGATATCTCCTTCAAAAACGGTGCCTGTGATCTCTGTTGTATAGCATAGGTTATGGGCCATCATAATCGTGGGATAAAGCGACTTGTAATCCAGGATGACCACATCATTCAATAGACCTTTTGTAGGATCAAGTACTTCCCCGCCTTTTAATTCATCACTTTTGATGCGGCGTTGTTGTGCCAGAGCACTGTTTGGCTTAGGAGGCATCACTCTGTTGCGTGAATAATACTCTCTTAAGAGTATATTCTCGATCATATTTGTCTGGCCACCATCCAGGATATCCTGGGTCAAAGTCCCGCTGACTCTGGAAAGAGCTGTGAACTTATCCAGCAGGCTAAGTTTTAGCAGCAGGTCAATTGCCAGCTCAGAATCCCGCCTGGAATAATCAATAAATAATCGCAGCTTATCTCCACTGTCATTCCAGTATTCCTCCATATCACCCGGACTGACATCCAGCTTTTCCCTGCCCAATAGTTCATGAGCAGTGTTCTTAAGTGTATACTGCTTCAGGCTGAAGTCCCGCCTGATTATAGGCAGTACATCCACTATCAACCGGCCTGTTATAGATATATGTGTCTGAGTGCCTATCTTCTTGTAATAAGCTGGTCTTCCATCTTTACCCATAACCGGATTTATATCTTTTCCATGATCAGCTTCCAGTGTGCTTATACGGTCAATAATATAGGGAATATCAAAACTGTTGGAATTATAGCCTGTTAGTATATCAGGGTCATATTCTTTGATAATGTCAAAAAAGCTTTCCAGCATTTTACCTTCATCCGGATATGCCAGGGTATCTTCATTAACTCCTTGTGCATTCTTGCTCATCAGTACCATAGTTCTATTGCCATTGTAAGCTGGTTCGAAAGCACAGCTTATCATGATAACGGGTGAGTGTTCAGGTTCTGGCATCCCTCCGTTGATGGGAAGGCATTCTATATCAAATGCCATATATTTAAAAGGCGCATTTGTTATGATATCAACCGGCACTACTGTATCTGTTATAATCTTTATATGGGCGTCAACTTTTGACAGGTTGATCCCGTGTATTTTATCATCATCTAATGATTCTGAATCTATTTCAACCCAGGACAGGCCGCCAATACCCGAATCGATAAGAAACCTGTTCCGGAATAATATATCTGTTTCATAGATCTCGGATATGCTGTTATTTTTTAGAATATCGTCCCGAATAATAGGTACACTTTTTGGGTCCTTTAGAATGATCTTGAGCATGGGCACAGGATCTTTTGAATATCCGATAGGTTCATACCGCAGGGTTATTTCAATATCAGTGATATGATCCTTGAATATTTCTTTGATCTTACTACAGACTTGCTTTATTTTTGATCCGTCATATGGTTTTGCATAGAAATATGGTTTGAAACCTGGCACAAAACAGCATACACTCTGCCCGGTATTGGTTCTGCCATATAGTCGAATAACCGGATCTTTTAAATTATTATATGTATAATCAGCATCCAGAATCTGGAATCTCATTATGGAGTTAAATAAATTGATGATGACTTAAGAGTTTCTAAAAAGAGAGAGGAACAAAATCCTCACTTTGGTCGGATTTTCTTGACCGACATTCCGGAGGAATGGAGGATTAGAAGATTCGATAATCTTCGTCCGGCATTTCGTAGGAATGGAGGATTAGAAGATTCGAAAATCTT
>MZXQ01000095.1 GCA_002926195.1 Candidatus Methanomarinus sp. HR1
TCATTGAACCAACTTCTGTGAAGGGGTTTGAAGTCTTCAGGTATATGATAAAACGTGGTTTTAAAGGTATCTGTATGTCTAAAAAACATCCTGATGAAATTAGAAAAGAGATAAAAGAGGATCATCTTCCATTAATATGGTTAACAAACGAGAATATTGATATTCCAAATTGTGTATGTACAACAAATTTATTAAAAATTGGTATGACTATTCAATCATTTTATAATAAAGCTAATAATATTATTTTATTCATAGATGATCTTAAATATCTTGTTGATACCAAGAGTTCCGGGATCGTGAATGGTTTTATTGAAGAAATAAAAATGATTAGTATACAGAATAACAATATATTATTGATATCCTGTGATATAGATCTAATAGAAAAGAAAGTTATTAATCAAAAGGATTTTGAAATTATTAAACCTTAGCAGAATAATAATAATATCGTAAAGGTGATATCTACATAAATCTGTGCTTATTTAAGGACAAATGATAACCACAGAGGGCACAGAGAGCACTTTAGCACAAATACTCTTATGCTTTTGAGTGTGCTCTCCGGCAGAATAGAAAACTGTGCTCAGTGTGGATTTTACCTTTATGATTTCCTCTTATTAAACCGGGAGATCATACCAGATCCAGTACCTCTTTAATGAACTTGCCTGTTCCTACCTGTTTCATGACATTTCCAAGTCTCTCTCGACCCGGTTTTGTCCTGTATTTAACAAACGTACCAGCAATTGCATCGATCAATTTAGGTATCTCCTCTTGTGTACAGAACGATTTCAACAAGATTCCGTCTGAAGGTCTTCGTGCATCATTTCCGCCGATCCACATGGAATATCCACGCTCTTTTTCGATCATAGCCTCGCTTGGACAGCCCCTGATACACCAGCCGCAGGATATACACTTATCCTTATCGATCTGGGCCTTTTTAAGTACTATTGAAATAGCATCCACCCTACACAGTTCGGCACACCGGCCGCATCCATTACATTTCTCGGGGTCGAGTTCAGGACGTACCTGGCCTATGAGACCAATATCGTGACGGGTTGGTCTGCTGCAGGCATTCGGACATCCGGAAATACTGATCTTCATTTTATGGGGTGTAAGTTTTTGTGCAAATGCCATGGTAAGCTCACCGGCGAGTTTTTTAGTCTCAACCAGCCCTTCTGTACAGTATTCACTACCTACACACGACAGTACATACCCCATTCCTATTGTTGCCATTCCTTTTGAATAGAGTTCTGCCATAAGTTTATCTACATTAGGACCTGGAACACCCTGTATCTCCACACTCTGTCTGGTAGTAATCTCAAGCGTACCATCACCGTACTTGTTAGCCAGTTCTGCTGCATTTGCCAGACTATCTGCATTAGTCAATCCGGAATTGGTTTTTATCTTAACAAAGAATGTTCCCTTTGTCTCACCCATAACGCCCGGATAATCAGATGCCCAGTAGAACTTGACCTTCTTGCCTTCATCCAGACGTCTCTTTAATTCCCACTTGAACCGCTGCATCTTAAGACCGGCAAACTCCTCGATCCTGTGGAGATCGATATTCGATTCAGTCTCGATATATCCTGCTTTTTCTGCCATCTTGATCAGTTCAACACCTTTTTGTGTTCTTCCTATGAGCGTGGTCCATCCTTTGCCTGAACCCATATATCCGGCAGAGATATCAGCAAGTTTTGCGACTGCATCCCGACATATCACGCAGCCATCCTGTACGCAGCCTGCATTCCATAGATCATTAAGGTCAAACTCGTGTGTTTGTTCATCAGTAGTTACTACCAGTGAATCCAGGTGTATCTTGGCACTTTTCACTTTTTCAATATCTACACCCTTTTCTGACATAAAGGTAGTCAATATATCATAATTAAAGTTCTCGGTACAGAACAGGCCAATCACATATGCTATATTAGGGACCTTGATCGTCTCTCCATTCTCGCCGACTTCATAACCATGTGCTGTAAGGCCAGGGAAGAACTGTGTCTTTCTAATTCCATACACATGACAGGGTAGTCCGACAACAGCGGCATTGGTTATATCTTTAGCATCCTTGATAGCAGAAAGAACAGGAACCGCTGAATACTTTGAACCTGCGCTCAAAAGCAGTTCATCTTTTGTCCTGACCACACGTGAGGTTGGTTTTCCGATATCGCCTGTGGTAATTGCACCGTCGATCAATCCCTGGTCCATACAGTATGACAACAGAGCAGTTACAGCACCGCCGTCCTGGCCGGCTTCGAGAATTGCAGCATCAGTTGCACGTGCGGATACAAGAAGATCATATTGTCCAAGCAGTGCAGGTGGTTTTGCTTTAAACCCAAATATATTAGGGCCAATCTTTGAGGAAAATGTCATCATACGCTGACATACATCTTTACAGGCTCCCTGCCCGTTTCTCGGACATTCTTCCTTTAATACGGGACCGCTCCCGGTGAACTCTATACGGTCATTAGGACATACTGTTGCACATGCACCGCATAATGTACACATTCCAGTGTCTACAACTTCATCTTTTAGAAACCATTTGTATTCTTCCATAATATCACCTATGATTGAATAATATAGTATCCTCAATTCCATATAAACATTTCGTATGAAATTTACGAATTTCGACACATCATGTATTTATATCATTATGACAGTTAGATAATAATGAATGATGAAGAGATCAAATGCTGGAGAAAGGAGTCATGCGGTGATCTGCTGGATAATTTGCAAATCGATGATATTGATATGAAGATCATCGGTATACTTAGTGAGAATGCAAGAATAAGTAATGTAGATATTGCCAACAAGATCGATGTCAGTGAAGGTACTATCAGGCGCAGGATCAATGAAATGGTTAAAAAGGGGACCATAGAGGGGTTTATTTTACTTCTTAATTGCAAGGAAGCTGAAAAATGTGTCAAGACATTTATCAACATGAAAGTAGATGATATCTGCCTTGATAAGGTTATCGAAGAACTGCTAAATGATCATGAAAGAATTATCGCCCTGTATCGCGTTAATACAAAGTTTAACATTATGTGCGAGGCAATGTTCCCTTCGGTTATTGAAATGCAGAGTTTTATTGATAGGTTTTCTACGATTGAAGGGATCATTGATTCTGAAGTAAAAATGGTGATCGGATCATATAAAAAATGTCTGTGGACCGGAATTTGATTTTTTAATAGTATATAATCTGTAAGATGATATACACAAGAAAATCCGACCGAAGGGAGGATTTTGTTCTTAATATTTCATCCGGGGGCTTATCAGTGGATATATTCGATGAAATCCGGGACATAGTCACTTTAAATCGTGTTAGCCGGGACCCGGCAGAGTTATACTGCTATTCATATGATGCTTCATATATCAGTTCAACTCCTGATTATGTCGTTATGCCTCATTCCACGCAAGAAGTATCAGCCATAGTAAAACTTGCATCTCAATATCGTATACCCATAGTACCCAGAGGTGCAGGTACGGGCCTATCAGGTGGTGCTGTACCAATAAGCGGTGGGATAGTACTTGATATGAGCCGTATGAACAAACTGCAAAAGATAGATATCCCAAACCTCCAGGTACTGGTCGAACCCGGTCTTATTCATGCCCGGCTTAACAGTGCCCTTGAACCATACGGATTTTTCTTCCCTCCTGACCCTGGCAGCAGTGAAATGTGTACACTGGGCGGATTTATTGCGAATGGCGGCAGTGGTATGCGCTCGGTCAAATACGGGACAGTCACCCGATATGTACTGGACCTTGAGATTGTGCTGCCTGATGGTGAAATTATCCAAACAGGATCCATGACTATGAAATCCGCATCAGGATATGACCTTAATGCACTTATGGTAGGGTCTGAAGGCACGCTTGGAATTATTACCGCAGCCAGGTTAAAGATACATCCTATACCGAAAGCCAGAAAAGTAGTACTTGCCCATTTTAATGATCTTGATGCAGCAGGCAGGGCCGTCCCTGCTATAATGGGCCAGGGAATTGTACCCTCTGCCTGTGAACTGATGGACAGTACAACAATACAGGCACTTAATATATATGACCCTGACCTGAATATTCCCGAATGTGAAGCCTTGCTGCTTATAGAAGTAGACGGCACACCTTGCAGTATAGACTCTGATGCAGTAGATATTACCAACTGCTGCCGGGCATTAGGAGCCTTTGATATAAATACTGCCGGTTCTGTTTTGGAACAGCAAGAAATATGGAAGGCACGACGCCTGGTAGGTGCTGTGATGACACGATTATATCCTGATAAGACCAGGGTCTATATAGGTGAGGATATTGCAGTACCTCTATCTGCTATCCCGGCAATGCTTAAAGATATACGTTCGATCTCTTCACGTTACAATATTACGATCATGACCTATGGTCATGCAGGAGACGGTAACTTACACACTGGTATGGCTATTGATATACTGGATAAGTACCAGTATGAACAATTAAAGCAGGTGGCTGATGATATCCACAGGGCTGCTCTTCGAAATGGAGGTACGGTATCAGGAGAACATGGTATTGGTTGTGTAAGGGAAATATATATGGAACAGGAACACGGCAGGGGACTTGATGTGATGAAACAGATAAAAAAGGCACTTGACCCTCATAATATAATGAATCCCCAAAAGGTCGGACTTGAATGAAACAGTACCTGAAGGATATTGTCAAGTGTGTTAAATGCGGTCGGTGTCGTACAGTATGCCCTTCACAGAATGTACTGGGCTGGGAATCCTCAGGTCCCAGGGGCAGGATGTTGATGGCACTGGGATGTACTTGTGATCTTGAGATGTCCCGGGGGATGATTGATGGTTTTCTAACCTGTACAACCTGTCATCAGTGCGTAAGCGAATGCCCATCCGGCGCAGACCCACTGGAAATTACACGAGTTGTTAGACGTGAACTTATAGATATGGGACATGTAGCTCCTCACCAGATAGAGATAATGAACCGTGTATCCGGGTCAGGAAATTCACTGGGAGATGAATCACCCAGGACATCCTGGCTTGATATTCCGGTTGATGCTGGATCTTTTGATCATATTTATTTTGTGGGATGCCTTGCCTCATATAGACAGCAAGAGACCACTGCTGCTATATATTCGATCCTGCGGCAGTTTAGTGTAGGGCTGCTGGAAGATGAGAAATGTTGCGGATCACCTTTATATCGGCTCGGCCTGGATACATCGGAATTAATAGAGCATAATTCATATCAGATAAAAAAAGCAGGGGCACATACGGTCATTACAGAGTGTGCCGGATGCTATGCTATGTTCAGGGGACAGTATGAATTTAATGTTGTCCACCTTAGTGAATTTTTATCAGATAGGCTTGAGCAACTACCGCTTAAGAGACTTAATATTACAGTAAGCTACCATGACCCATGTCATCTGGGTAGGTTCAATAAACTCTATGATGCTCCAAGAACAGTTATCAATCATATCTGTACTCTTGAGGAGATGAAGTATTCCAGGGAGAAGGCAGGATGTTGCGGAGGTGGAGGTGGTGTCAGGTTAGGATATCCCGAACTATCAAGTATGGTAGCAAAGGACCTTGCTGCAAATATACCTCAAGGTATGGACTATGTGGTAACTGCATGTCCTTTGTGCATCAGGAACCTTTCTGATATAGGTATAAAGACTATTGATCTTGCGGAACTGGTAAGGATGTCTATGGTGTGATCATATCATTATTGATCCCAGAATTCTTTTTCATAATCATCCGGAATGTCTTCCATATTCATCATGTTTTTGGTTTTTGTCTCACCTAATATGCCTCTGGCATAATCGTCAATGATAGGTTTACCCCTACTTTTTCTTTCACTGGGAGGGTAGTAACCTATTATACAATATTCTTCTTTTGAGCGCCACTCCACTATATACATCGGACATTCATTACCTATACATGATCCGGTTTTAGTTCTTTGACATTGTAAAGGAAGTGCCATAATATAGATATATTGGGTTACTAATAGATTAAATTACGGATAGGAATTATTGATATGGCAGTAAATCCGGATCAATAATCAAGAAGCCATTTACACAGAGAAACATATCTGACGTTCTTCCCGGAAACAATTTCAACCGCCTCATAATCCCATGTAATGATTAACAGATTATCGCATTGAAGTTCCTCTGAACCTTGCAGGAGAGCTTTTATTTCACGCTCTTTTGTCACAAAATCATCAAGCATGTAACATACCTGTATAAGCTCAGAAACCTTTTTCCCCTCCTTAATGATAAAATCAATTTCCCGGCCGGATGTAGACTTATAGTAGAATAGATCTCCTTTGCTTCTTCTTTTCAGTTCAATAAAAACGATGTTTTCAATTAACCTCCCATAGTCCCGTATACCTTGCAGGGACAGTAGTCCATTATCGACAAGATATATCTTTGATATACTTGATTCTATTTTTTTGTAAGAATAAGAGAAACTCTTGAGTGGAAAAACAATAAATGAATCTTCAAAATAACCGAAATAAGTATATAGTGTATTCTTGCTTACCTTATAGCCTTGCGATTTAAGGAAATTATAGAACTTATGGATTGAAAATTCCTTTGAATTGAATATAGCATTAAGGAAGAGTTTCAGCATCTTTATGTTTTTCACATCATATCTTTCCACAATATCCCTGAATATTGTCACATCTATTATCTCACTCAATATCCGGTCCCACTCTTCCCTGTAAAGCACTGTTTCAGGAAACCCGCCGTATCTGACATAATCTTCAAGCTTTTGGATTATTTCTCCCATTTGCGCTAATGAAAGATATTCTTCATACTCGAGTTTGCCTGCTTTTAAGACTTCGGCAAAAGAGAAGGGATATACATTATATGTCAGGCTTCTTCCTCTCATGCTTGTGGCAATCTCTTTACTCATAAGTTTAGATGATGAACCAGTAACAAACACATTGACATTTTCCATATCAACAAGTGTCCTTACAAATCGTTCCCAATCAGGGATTACCTGTATCTCATCAAGAAATAACCAGGTTTTTTCATTCCTGCCAGGATAAATCTCAAAAAATACTTCGAGAAGTGTGTTCAGGTCTTGTGACACTGCACCCACCAGTCTTGAATCTTCAAAGTTCACATACAATATACTGTTTTTATCCTCTTTACGCGCTAAAAGCTCTTTGATTCCCATATACATGAGATATGTCTTACCTGACCTTCTGGGACCTGAAAGAACAACAGCTCTGTCTAATGGGATGTCAAGAGGATAGTGTACATCCCTCTGTATAATGTTACGATATCGCCTTTTTTGGAAATCTTTAATTATGTTTCCCCAGAGTGTCTTTGAGATCATAGTATTATATAAGAGGAAATAATTAATAAAAGTTTCCCCTTATAGAATACTATTGTGCCTGGTCACCGGCAGATTATATCAATATCTGCACTGAACTGCCGCCGCTATCGGCGAAGCCTACGCTCAGTAGTGCCAGGATGGGGATAGTAGTGATTAGGGGTTTTAGGAACGGGTGCATAGGAAGGCGATGTGCAGCCCCAGCCATAAACGATCCCGGATTTCGCTTCGCTAAGTCCAGGGCATCAACGGGAGGGAGGCCGGGTTGTTAGATCAGTATGTATAGAGATGGTGTGAGTGGGTGGATGTTCACCGAAGGCAGCACAATGCTTGGTTTTCATTTCCACTTTTCATGAAGTTGCAGTAGAATTAATAGAAAAACTGCTAACTATGTCCATTGAAAAAGGTAGAACAAAATCCTCCCTTCGGTCGGATTTTCTTGACTGAAGCTTCGAAGAAGCTGAAGATTAGAAAATGTGAACGGAGTGAACATTTTCGATACATCAAGTTATACTTGATATACTAAAATAAAAAATAATCAGGCTATTCTAAAGGCGTTGCAATGAAATTTGAACTGGTAGCTACAGAATTCTTTATCAGGCAAATAGAAAAACTGGAGAACAAAATCCTCCCTCTGGTCGGATTTTCTTGAGTATATATTCCTATAGATTATATACTATGAAAAATCTAAGAATCAAATAAAAGAAAAAATCCAGTTGATTTCATCCAAACGATTTAAATACTAGACGGACATATTAATTATAATAATATAAATATAATTTATTGAAAACGATCTGATATACAATTCCACGATTGTGTGGTAGCGGATTTTGGAAGGACCGCAGAAAAAAACGGGAAAGGAAAAGAATGCCATCTAACCTAAAAAACGACTTGCTATTGCTATTTTTAATCTATGTTGTTATAGACTGGATAACTACATATCAAATAGTCGCAGATCCGGAATTAGTAGAGATCAATCCTACTGTAAAACATATCATTAATGAATTTGGATGGACAGGATTTATGGCTGCTAAATTATTAGTATTCGGATTCATATGCGGAGTAAGTATCCTGTTCACCACACTGAAAGTCGAGTATAAAAGGAAAGTCTATTCATTTAATTGGGCATGGAAAACCCTGTATACCTTTATTATGATTTTTAACATAATTGTAATACTGAATAATATTATATTAATAATAGAATAGCGGTATCCACTTTAAATCTAAGGGTAATTAATACCTCTTTAAGAATCATGATAATTTAATAATTTTTTTAATGAAATATTGCCTCTTGAGAAATCTGTGTAAATCCGTGTTAATCTGTGTCTAAAAAAAAGTAAATTCTAACAAGAAAGTGTACATTGCTTACGATTCTTATCCCGGGTTATACACTATATAAAATAGAAAGTAATCTTGATAAAGTCAGAAATTATTTTTTTCAGACACAGATTAACACAGATTAACACAGATTAAAATTCCTTAACCGATCACAAATATCAAAATACCATACTTTTTGAAGTGGATACGAATAGCGTAAAAATCCGGGTGTTAGCCAGGATTTTTTTCTTTTTCCTCCTTGAGATTTTTTTGCCATTCTATAAAATTACAATGAGGACAGCCAAGGTCCCACGGTCTCTTTCCTTTAGTAATAATCTTGATATGATTTATATTATGCTTTTCACAGACCTTATCTGTAACAATTATCTGCCCGCTTTTTGGTAAGGGTAGCGAAAAATCACAATCCGGATATCCTGTACACCCAATAAACCGCCCACCTCGTTTTGAACGCCTTATAATAAGATCACTACTGCATTTCTCGCATGTACCTATGATCTTGTCTTCCCTCATACCAGAACGAAGACCTTCGGTGATCTTTTCATTATTTGAAATAAGATCTTCAAATATCGTATTTAGCATTTTTCTGGATTCAGTTATAACCACATCCTCTAATTTAGTACCTTCAGCGATCATATTCATTTCCAATTCCAGAGTAGAGGTCATTTCAGGTTTGGTAATAGTATCTGCATATTTCTCCAGGGTATCTATGACAGCAAAGGCAGTATTTGTTGGCTGCAAAGGATTACCATGTACATATGCCCTGGCATAAAGCTTTGAAATGATCTCATGCCTGGTTGATTTTGTACCCAGCCCCATATCCTCCATAGTCTTGATAAGGCGGCTTTGCCCGAATCTTGCAGGTGGTTGTGTCTCTTTATCCAGATTCTGCTTATCTATGACTGTCAGGACCTGTCCTTGCGTTAGGTTTGGCAGGATCATGTCTTCGGGTTTATTGTATGGATAATACCAGCGCCATCCTTCTTCTATAAGGCTTGCTCCCCTGGCTTTGAATTCTTCTTTTGAGATATCAATAGCAGCCCGTATTACCATCCATTGTGCCGGATCAGCAAATGTAGCAAAGAACCTGCGTACAACCAGTTCGTATATCTTCCATTCATCCGGCTTAAGTGTAGACTGCTTTACATAGGATGCCGGAATAATAGGCGGATGGTCAGTGGTCTCTTTTTTACCACGGGTAGGAGTTAGTTCTGGCTTTTTTAACAGGCTTTGGGCGTATGGTTTAAAGACTCCTTTACAAAGGCTCTTTATGAGCCCTTTAAGATCAAGACTGGGTGAATACACGGTATTATCAGTCCTGGGATATGAAATAAAACCATTCATATAAAGGTTCTCAGCTATTCTCATGGCATTAGAAGCAGTGATACCGATCCTGCTGGCTGCCCTGATAAACTCGGTAGTATTAAAAGGAGTGGGAGGCTGGTCTATTTTAGTATCTTTTTTTATCGTAACAACTACAGCCTTATCACCCAGCTTACTAAAGATCTGTTCAGCTTCCTCCTTATCCCATATCCTTCCGGCTTTGTGACTGGCTATAAATTCAATACCACCCACATCATCTATAAGAGTGACAGTGATCTCCCAGTATGGTTTAGGTATATGCGCCTTTCTTTCACGTTCTCTATCAACCAGTAGTGCCAACGTAGGCGTTTGTACCCTACCAACACTTAAAAATAGATTGCCCAGCCGTCCGCCTGTGATAGAAATGTGCCTGGTAAGGGCTGCACCCCAGATCAGATCTATGATCTGTCTGCACTCACCTGCATCTGCCAGATTGAAATCTACAGGCACAGGGTTGTCAAATGACTTTATGATCTCAGTTTTGGTTATTGTACTGTAATGGATCCGATCTACTTTCACCTTTGAATTAACATCTTTAATGATCTTTAGTGCTTCCGCACCGATCAGTTCTCCTTCTCTATCGTAATCCGTAGCGATATTAATATGCTCTGCCTTTTTGCCAAGCTTTCGCAGGGCAGATACGATCTTTTTCTGAGTAGGGGTTGTGATGATCTCGGCATATATTAACTCCTTACTATCAACACTCTGCCAATTGTTATATTCTTTAGGGAAATCTACAGAGACAACATGACCACTCAACCCCATAACGATTTTATTTTCCCACTGGTATGTATCAACTCCATTTACTCTCACCTGTTCTGGTTTTTTTGGTGCGAGTATGGACGCGATCCTCTTTGCCGTATTGTGTTTTTCTGTGATTATCAGATGCATTCGACAACCTCGTACTATGATAAATGTACTTCAAATATATTATTTAGATAAATAGTTTTGGTATGTTTTGGCATTAATTCAGTTATTTTTAGACATGTATTCAACATAACTTAAAAAAATAGTGGATGAAAATGATTAAATATTTATTGAATACATACCAATTGAAAAGGTTTATAAAATCAAAAAAAAATAGTATTTATTTTATTTATCCGGAGGTTACCACATGAATAACGTAACAGATAGATTGCCATTAAGATATATAGAAAAAGAGCTACAGTTAATTAGCCTGGATTCACTGGTAATGTTCGATCTGAATGGGATTATTGTAGATGTGAATGAAGCAACAGTCAAAGCCACAGGCAACAGCAGGGAAGAGTTGATAAGAACACCATTCGCTGATTATTTCACTGATTCTAAAAGGGCACAAAAAGGTGTGAACCTGGTCTTTGAAACCGGAGAGGTCAGGGATTACGAGCTGATTATGAAAACAAAGGATGGAACCGAGATCATAGTCTCATATAATGCTTCGGTCTATAAAGACCAGAGTGGAAAGATTATTGGTGCCTTTGCTGCCGCCCGTGATATTACCGAGCGAAAGCGTTCAGATGTGAAAATTCACAATCTTCAGCGTTATAATCGAGGCTTGATCGAAACAAGCCTCGATCCACTGGTAACATTCGATCAGAATGGAATTATTATGGACGTGAACGAGGCTACAATTAAAGCTACCGGCAGAAGCAGGGAAGAGTTGATAGGAACACCATTCGCTGATTATTTCACAGACCCTGAAAAGGCACAAAAAGGTGTGAACCTGGTTTTCGGACTAGGTGAGGTTCGGAATTATGAGCTGGTCATGAAAGCCAGAGATGGAACCGAAACCATTGTTGCTTATAACGCATCGGTCTATAAAGATGAGACCGAACAGATAGTCGGAGCTTTTGCTGCTGCTCGTGACATCACCGAACGAAAAAATGCTGAAATTGCACTAAGTGAAAGTAAAGCAGAACTCGACCTCATTTTCCGGATTGCTGCTGATGCAATGTGTGTAATAGATGCTGATTTTAACATCATCAAGGTAAATAAAACCTTTATCAGATTGGTGGGCATGAATGAAGATAAAATTATCGGTAAGAAATGCTACGATATCTTTAGCGGGGAATTCTGCCATACTAAAGATTGTCCACTCGAGATGATAAAAAAGGGAAAAGAGTTTGTTGAACGTGAATCTGTCAAGAAGCTACCGAACGGTAAAGAGATACCTATTATTCTGAGTGCTGCAAGATTTGATAAAAACGGAAAATTTGTAGGAATTGTAGAGGATTTTAAAGATATCACCGGGCTCAAGAATGCTAAAAAGGAAATACAGGATCTTCAGCGCTACTATCGGGGATTAATTGAGATAAACCTCGATCCTCTGGTAACCTTTGACAAGAAAGGTATTATTCTGGATGTGAACGAGGCTACAATTAAAGCTACCGGCAGAAGCAGGGAAGAGTTGATAGGAACACCATTCGCTGATTATTTCACAGACCCTGAAAAGGCACAAAAAGGTGTGAACCTGGTCTTTGGAATAGGGGAGTTTTGGAATTATGAGCTGGTCATGAAAGCCAAGGATGGAACCGAAATCATTGTTGCTTATAACGCATCGGTCTATAAAGATGAGACCGGACAGATAGTCGGAGCTTTTGCTGCCGCTCGTGACATCACCGAGCGAAAAAATGCTGAAATTGCACTAAGTGAAAGTAAAACAGAACTTGACCTCATCTTCCAGATCGCTGCTAATGCAATGTGTGTGATAGATGCTGATTTTAACATCATCAAGGTGAATAAAACCTTTATCAGATTGGTGGGCATGAATGAAGATAAAATCATCGGTAAGAAATGCTACAATATCTTTAGCGGGGAATGCTGCCATACTAAAGAATGTCCACTCGAGATGATAAAAAAAGGAGAAGAGTTTGTTGAGCGAGAATCTGTAAAGATACGACCGGACGGTAAAGAGATACCTATTATTCTGAATGCTGCAAGATTTGATCGGGACGACGAATTCTTAGGGATTGTAGAGGATTTTAAAGATATCACCGGGCTCAAGCGTGCTAAAAAGGAAATACAGGATCTTCAGCGCTACAATCGAGGATTAATTGAGGTAAACCTCGATCCTCTTTTAACCTTTGACAAGAAAGGTATTATTCTGGATGTGAATGAGGCTACAATTAAAGCTACTGGCAGAACCCGGGAAGAGTTGATAGGAACACTTTTTGCTGATTATTTCACAGACCCTAAAAATGCAAACAAAGCTGTAGAGCTGGTCTTTGAGAACAAAGAAATAAGGGATTATGAACTGATCATCAAAGCCCGGGATGGTACCAAGACTACTGTGGCCTACAATGCATCAGTCTATAAAGATGAAGCGGGAGAGATCGTAGGGGTATTTGCCGCTGCTCGCGATATTACCGAGCGAAAAAGATCAAAGCAGGAACTGCAGGATACCATCAAGAGGCTTGAGGCATACACTGGCCGCGTTAATAGTCTGATGGTAACTATATTAGAAGAGATATCCGACGTCAAAACAAAAGCTATCATTCTTGATATTACAGGAATAGAACAGGATATTGAAACATTGAATCCTCTGATCAACATTGCACGATATGCAAAGCTACTTGATGCAACATGCATTATAACAGGTATTAAACCTGAAACAGTGCAAAGATTGTCTGGTCTTGGAGTTGTGTTAGATCCTGTCACTGCAGAACGATCCCTGGAGGAAGGGTTAAGATATACAATATTGATTACAGAAGAGAATAATGATAATAGGTGAGAGTATGGCGCAAACTAAAAAAGAAAAGCTGGATCAGGTACTGGCCAAATTCATGCAGGTTGGACAGATAAGCGCTGCAGGGATAGTGAGTACTGAAGGACTGCTGATAACATCAATAATGCCGCCTGATATGAATGAACGCATTGTCGGTGCACTGTGCTCGACAATTATAGCAAGTGCCCAGACAGCAAGTTCGCAAATGGGAACCGGAGAAGTAGCAGAGGTTAATGTAAAGACCGAACACGGTGTATTATTGTTAAAGCCATCGGGAGAAAAGGCACTATTCTTTGCACTGGCGCAGGTAGAAGCCCAGCTTGGTCTGATCACAGTCGAGATCGAAATAAGGGCCAAACAGGTTCAGGAGATACTGGAAGAGGTATAGGATAATGGATATGAAAAAAACCTATATTCCGCGACTGGATGATATCCTGAAAGGGGGTACACCCCCTGGAACATCCGTATTATTCAATGCAATACCAGGTATGCTGTGTGATGTTTTCGGTTATCAGATCATTGCCCAACGTATACATCACAATAAAGAGATAGGATTTATTTATACTAATACACGTACACCTGCTGAGATTTCGCGTGTATTTGATAAATACGGATGGGACCTAATAACACCTTTGCAATCAGGTCAGTTATTCTTTGTTGATTCCATCTCCCCTATGATGGGAGTGCCACCGATTGGCAGATACTGTATTGATGATTTTAATAAAAGCAAAGATACCGTATTAAGTGCGATCAGTGACATAGCTGGCGGTACGGCAGTGATCGAAAATGTAGCCACACTCATTGACTCTATTGGTGCAAATAACACCATGGAATTGATCAGGGCATGGAATGAAGCTGCTAACAAGCACAATGTAAATATAATATATATATTTACCAGATGGGATTATGAGGACCGGATGATAGATCAACTGACAGGTCTTATCAACTGTACGATAGAACTTTTTGGTATAGAAGAAAGAGTAATGTACAGACAGGTCTATGTAGTTGTAAAGTCCAGTTGGAGTACAATATCTAAGACTAAAACATTCTTCGAGCTGGTAATGCCCGGAGGGGTCAAAGTATTTATTCCAAAGCTGTTAGTAACCGGACCCTATAACGCAGGAAAGACTGCATTTGTTCATGCGATCTCCCAGAATGCCGTCTCGGTAGATAGGCAGGCATATGAACTATTTCCAACTACAGTCGGACTGGATATAGGACATATTGATTACAAGGGATTTTCTGCTGACATCTTTGGTACACCTGGTCAGGAGCGGTTTGATCTATTACTTGAGCCACTATCAAGAGAAGCGATCGGTGCATTTATTGTAATTGACTCAACCCAACCAAATACCTTTACCCGTGCAAAGGAAATGATCGATATGTGCCGTGCAGAAGTAATACCAAAGGTAATTGTTGCCAATAAGCAAGACCTCTCAGGTGCTATGCGGCCGGAAGAGATAAAAAAACGCATGGCATTATGGGAAGATGTACATATAGTGCCAGTTTCAGTAAAGAAAAATAAAGGGATCAATCAAACGCTTAATTCACTTTTTGATCTTATATACAGAGTATAATAACAAAAATGATACAATCTACCAGATCAGGGATCACAGGTCTTGATGAATTAATTGGCGGCGGATTCCCTAATAATACTATTACATTGATCTATGGGCCACCGAAGACAGGTAAGTCCATATTTTGTTACCAGTTCCTGCAACAGGCAATAACTGATGATGAATACTGCCTTTATATAATGACAGATTACAATCTTTCACAACTTGAAGAAACAATGATGTATTTCAAATGGTTTATTCATGACTATTTTACTAAAAAGCAGCTTTATGTGATGGATATTGCATCAGGGTCGGTTGGTGCTGTCCAAAAAGAAACTGCTTCATTCAAGATATCTTCACCACAGAATCCAACAGAGATCATTAGCGAGATTATTGAGGAATTACAGTCCATCTACCAAAAAACGCATACATTCAGATCAATTCTTGATTCTGCAACTACCCTGTTTGCCTACAATTCACCAATACTTATGATCAGGGTACTTAAATCATATACTATGAGGATAAAATTGGCTGGAAGTACAGGCATAATCATCTATACGGAAGGAGTGGTAGATTCACAGATAGAGACCATGTTAAAGGCAACTGTAGATAATATTGTGCATATGGATGGAAAAAAGATAACTGTTGAAGCGATGATGGGATGTGATCATGTAAGTGCTAATTACAAGATCACTGATAAGGGGATCATTATTATTTGATTATTTATTATTTAGTCATTCGATCATCCGAGAATGTCCTTAGTACGCCTTGCAACCATTATGATCCCGATCGCAACAATTCCCATACCAAGATTTCTTAAATAGCCTGCATAAGTAAATCCTGTTAAAGCAGTTATGATATAGGTCATATGGATTATACTTCCAAGTAGAATGACATACCAGCACTGCTTCCAGTAATCGATTTTGATGGACCTGATCGCATATATGCATGCATAGATGAAGAACAGTCCGATCAGAAGTCTGACACATAACTCTACATTGAACATAGTTTATTATGTTAGTTAATAAATTATAAAACAATTGCCTTTTATTGATGACCTATAGGTGCTGGAGAACATAGACAATTTACATGCCGAAATTATTCACTGTTTGCGATAGTATTAATACTATAGAAACAAAAAACATATGTAAGAAGGAGATACAATGCAATATAAGAATATTTTATTAATTATGCTGGTAATTTCATTAATGACCATATCAGTATTAACTGCGGGCTGTACTGATAAAGAAACTACAGATGATGAAACTCCGACTCCCGGTGCAACACCTGCGTCTACTGCAACCCGGACTTCTACATCCACTCCTACATCCACTCCTACATCTGAACCAACACCCGAAATTTCACCCACACCTACAAACGAGCCAAAAAATCATATGATTCGGATCCAGAATTATTTGTTCATTCCCCAGGGAGGAAAAGAGATCAATCAAGGTGATACTGTTCAGTGGCGAAATTATGAGGATAGTTCGAGTAAAATACGTTATCTGGTTAGCGAGAACGATTTATGGGATGAATATGAAATCATCAGATATAAAAGATCTTTTTATTATACCTTCAATGAAACTGGATTATATACCTTCCACCTAAAGGGCAGAGAATCAATAAAATGTAATGTTACTGTATCATAAATTAAAACAATGAAAACACAGATCATCAGCGAAGGAAATATTAGCATAAATGTACCCCTTTCTGATGATACATCTAATTTTTTACCATCTTCTGCTGCTGTGTTCTATAACCCGCAGACAGAACTAAACAGGGATATTACCACAGCAGTCGTTTCTGCTTTTATTTCATATAAGGAACTTGACCCATGCAGCCTTTTATATGCTGACATCATGTCAGCTACAGGTATCAGGGGCATAAGGATAGCCACTGAGGTCGGGTTGAAGTGCCATATGAATGACTGGAGTTTGGCAGCTTATCAACTGATGCAGGACAATCTCAGGGTGAACAATCTTCAAGCTCAATGTAGCGTCTCTCACCAGAATGCCAATACCCTGATGCACCAGGAGTCCTTTGATATTGTTGATCTTGATCCCTTTGGGTCTCCTGCACCGTATCTGGATTCTTCTGCTCGTTGTGTCAGAAAGTTATTATGCATCACTGCCACAGATACTGCACCGCTTTGCGGTGCACATTTAGCCTCAGGTATTCGAAAATATTCCGCTTATCCGTTAAATACCGAATATCATAAAGAAATGGGTGCACGCATCCTGCTGGGAGCTGCCGTACGGGCACTGGCACTGCATGATAAAGGAGTAAAGGTATTATTAACCCATGCCACACGTCACTATGTCAGATCCTATCTTGAAATCATACAGGGCGCATCTGTGGCAGATAAGACCATTGAAAAGATGGGGTATATCTCCCATTGCTTTAATTGCGGTTTTAGACAATGGCATTTTGGGCTGGTACCTGGTCTTGAACAGGAGTGTCCAAACTGCCATGGCCCCCTCAACTTTGCAGGACCGTTGTGGCTTGGCAGTATCCAGGATCCAGGGTTCTGTCAGGTAGTCCTGGATCAACTGGATGATAGACGTCCGGGCAAATGGAAACAAGCAGTGAAAATTGTTGCTTTCTGCCAGGAAGAGATAGATATTCCGACATATTATGACCAACACTGGTTATGCAAAAAACAGAAAATCTCACCCGGACCTATTGATGAACTGGTAAGTGTATTGAAAAAGGAAGGATTTGCATCTTCACGTACACATTTTTCAGGAACAGGGTTTAAGACTGATGCAAGTATTGTAGAAATCAAAAAAGTATTACATCGGTTTTTATAGATATCTACTTATACTACTTTGGTAATCTATTATTGTATGACAAATAATGTAGTACAAGTCAGAATGCCATACGCATTACTTAAGAATATTGAAGAACTTGTTAAAAGGGGATACTATAAAAACAAAAGTGAGGTTATCATTGATGGAATGCGTCATTTTGTAGGTACAAAACAACCAGAAAGTGATATTGCTCAATATTTAAGAGATGAAATTCATGGAAGACAGATTAAGCAAGGATATTCAAAAAAAGAAATTGATGATCTTTGGAAAAAAGTTGAATCTAGAAATGAATGGAAAAAGCGGTTTGGATCAGATGCTGATAGTGTCATGGCATCAATTAGAGGAAGACAATGATATTGATCGATACGGATATTTTTGTAATAGAAAGACTTTTTAAAAATGATAAAAGATACACCATTAATAAGGAATTTCTGATAAGTGAAATTGAAGGCAAGTGCACTTCAATTTTTAATTTGTTTGAGTTGCTCGGTATTGCTTCTTTCAATTTAAATTCAAATGAATTAAAGAAATTGTTCAAAAGTTTTCCAGAGATATATGATATGAAAGTATTATATCCGATTACATCTTATGAATCTGCAGAGGCTTTTATCGAACATTTTTTTGAAAATACCTTTGAAAAAATCAGTTTAAAGATGAATTTAATGGATGCAATTATTCTAAATATAGCACAAGAGCATAATTGTTCTACATTTGTTACATGGAATTTGAAACATTTTATAGGACGTACAGATATACCAGTAAAAACGCCTGAACAAATATTAGCAATTAATGCTTCATAAACCCCAAGATCATAAAAATCATAGACATAATTACCACTGCTAAAGCAATACCTGTAATATCTGCCACCAGATCAAGGATGCTTACAACCCTTCCACTCACAAAAGACTGGTGTATTATCTCATCAGAGATCGCATATAACACACCTATAACGAAAGCAAATACTGCTGCATATTTTCGTAAAAAAGAACTATGAGAATAATACATTGTCAGATAAAGAAGTGCCCCAAACCCGACATATAATCCGAAATGAAGGATTTTATCATAATTGGAATAAATAATCGATGATAACTTATCTACGATATCTAACTCCAATATTTCAAAAATAGCAAGAAATTCACGTATATACTGTTTTTTTAAAAAACCAAAATGTGAAGCAACATCACTCTGTGATGAAAGATAAAAAATGAATATTGCATATACAATAGTGAGCAAAAAAAACACTTTGAATAGATCAACCAAACGCGGATATTTTTTTATCAATCTCAAAGATCTCCTGCTACAGTATATAGTATCCTGCAGATAAGATAATAGTTAGAAGTCCCAGTACTATACAGAAGATTGAAAAATCGACTTTATCAGCAAACTTCAATAAAAAGTCCATCATAATATATCCAACTACCAGAGATGATAAAAACATTACTCCACCACAGATGGGATCTACACTACCTATCATACCCACATCCAGAACAGCTGCACAGAGTACAACAGGAACACTGATTATAAAAGAGACCGTCAAAGCAGATCTCTGATCTACATTTCGAAGCAGCAATGCAGTGATAGTTACGCCTGAGCGCGAAATACCAGGCAGTATAGCAAAACCCTGAGCAAGACCTAACAGTACCATATCAAAAATTGTAATAGAATCAACTGATTTATGTCCGGAGTGTTTAGTCGTACCCAGAATGACACCAGTACAAATAAGAAGCACACCAATTATAATCGTAGCACCCGAACCGCTGACAAATGTGTTCTTTAATAAAAAATATAGAGGAAGACCTGTCAGTCCTGTACAAAACGTGCTTATCAATATAATCCTCAGGTATTCATTATTATGTCCGGATATTATTGATATAAATTCATCCTTAAATTTAATTAATACAGCAAATGATGTACCAAGATGCAAAAAGATCGCTATTGAGAGTGCACTATCTATGTCCATATGCAAAATATTGAACATAATAAGCATACTCTGACCTTCGCTGCTAATAGGGAGCCATTCAAAAATTCCCTGAATAATCCCTAACATCAGCGCCTGGATAATATCCATATTTAACCCCCTGACAGTTTATATTTTCTTATATATAAAATAATACATATGCTATAATTCCGTACCCCAGGATCAGCATCACCAGCGAAATAAGCCAGAAATACCTGAGTATGGAAGCCTTTACCTCAGGCTCACTTAACCACTTCTTAGCTTTATTATATAGCGTCATTACAAAATAAAGCTACCCCAATCAGGCCTTAATACGCTTAAGTCTAAAAGTATTCTCCCTTTCCATCTCATCCAGCCTGAGAATAATAAAATCTCTGGCCTCTGAAAGTTCCGGGATCACTTTAAACTCAAGTGCATTGACCCTGCGCTTGGTCTTCTCAATATCATCTAACAGTTTCTTGATAGTCGTCTCTATCTCTGCTGCCAGGATAATCTTATCGACCAGGTTTTCATAAGCTTCCGCAGCCTCATCTATCCGGCTGCTTGTCCCTATAATACCATATCCCCTTTCATTAATATCCTTTTTGATACTGCTGGACTCTATCTTAGGGACAACCACTCCCATTACGTTCTTGCTCTCTACTTCCAGTCTAGGTGTATCCTTGAATGAAAAAGCAGTAGACTTGACTGTAACAATTCCTTCAACTGACTTGGCAACATTGATCTTTTCCATAGAGCTAATGAACTGTTCATCCAGCTCAGCCCGTACTGTTTTGGCTTTTTTTAAGATCTCAAAGAACTCCAGGATCAACCCATCCCGCTTCATCTTGAGCAGTTTATGCCCACTCTCAGATAGTTTGATCTTCCTTTTTAGTTCAATTAGTTCTGAGCGAGTGGGCTTAACATCCTGTACAGTCAATGCAATATCTCCTTTTATTTTTTATGTGCCGGATGGTATTTCTCAATATACTTATTATCTATCCTGACCAGCAATGACTCAGGGAGTTCTGCCAGCAGTTCCCATCCGATTGAAAGAGTTGTCTCGATATCCCTGTCTTCTTCAGGACCCTGACGCACGAACCTGTCCTCAAACATATCTGCGAATTCAAGTAATTTTTTATCCCTGTCAGACAGCGCATCCTTACCAACAATAGCCACCAGGCCTCGTAAGTCCTTGCCTTCTGCATAAGCTGCATATAACTGATCTGATACTGCTTTGTGGTCTTCTCTGGTATGACCTTCACCAATACCGCTGTTCATCAACCTGCTAAGTGATGGCAGCACATTGATAGGCGGATATATACCTTTCATGTGAAGTTCCCTGGATACGACTATCTGGCCTTCTGTGATATATCCACTAAGATCAGGTATGGGGTGTGTAATATCATCACCAGGCATACTTAATATACTGAACTGGGTCACAGATCCTTTTCTACCCTTTATTACACCTGCCCGCTCATAGAGACTGGCCAGGTCAGTGTACATATAACCAGGATAACCACGTCTGCCAGGTACTTCTTCCCTGGCAGCACCCATCTGCCTTAGAGCCTCACAATAATTAGTAATATCAGTCAGGATGACAAGTACATGCATATCATGCTCATAAGCCAGATATTCAGCAGCAGTAAGTGCCATTCTCGGTGTGATCAATCGCTCAACTGCCGGGTCATTAGCAAGATTCAAGAATACTACTGCCCGCTCGAGAGCACCTGTACGCTCAAAATCATGCATGAAATACTGGGCTTCTTCATGGGTAATACCCATAGCTGCAAAAACCACAGCAAAATCTTCTTCACTACCAGGTACTTTTGCCTGCCTGGCGATCTGCAATGCGATCTCGTTATGGGGCAGTCCCGAGCCTGAGAAAATAGGTAGTTTCTGGCCCCTGACAAGCGTATTAGTACCATCAATAGTACTGATACCGGTCTGGATGAAATCCTCCGGCGGCATTCTGGAAAACGGATTAATAGCCGCACCCATTATATCAAGTCTATCTTCCGGTATAATAGCTGGCCCGCCATCTAATGGGTCTCCTGACCCTGACAGTATCCTGCCCAGCATATCAAATGATACCGGTAGCTTGATAGTATCTCCACTGAACCGTACCCCACAGTCTCTATTCAGGCCGCCTGTACCTTCGAATACTTGTACTACCACAATATCATGGGATGTATCCAGTACCTGACCTCGTTTTGTTGTACCATCCGGCAAATTGATATTCACCAGTTCATTGTAACCGACAGGTTCGGTCTTTTCAAGGAAGATAAGCGGACCTGCGATCTCTGTGATCGTCTTATATTCTTTTGTCAATCTACTCAACCTCCTGAGTGGCACTGTCAGCAAATGATTCACCTTTGATCGAATCAAACTCTTTATCCATTTTATCCATCACCTTTTTCAGTGATCCATCGAAATCTTCCTCAAACCTTACCTTTGCCAGTTCATCCTTTGACTTCAGTGTAATGATATCCTGTATAAGTACACCGGATTCCAATGCCGCATTTGCCTTATCTGAAAACTTTTGTATAGCATCCAGCAGTTTGTATTGCTTGTCCATAGGACAGAAAGTATCTATGGGATGGAATGCGTTTTGCTGCAGAAAGAACTCCCTGATCAATCTAGTGATCTCTAATGTCAATTGCTGATCGGGTGGGAGTGCATCCGAACCAACGAGTTGTACAATATCCTGAAGTTCAGCTTCCTGCTGAAGCAGATCCATAGCATCATCCCGAAGATCGGTCCACTGCGGAGATACATTCTCATCATACCACGGTGACAGTGCCTTGGAATACAAACTGTAACTGCTTAGCCAGTTGATGGACGGGAAATGACGCTTCTGGGCAAGTTTTGCATCAAGTGCCCAGAACACTTTCACAATTCGCAGGGTATTCTGGGTGACAGGTTCTGAGAAGTCACCGCCGGGAGGAGATACAGCACCGATAATGGTGATAGAACCGTCAAGTCCTCCTAATGATACTACTCTACCAGCTCTCTCATAGAACTCGCTTAAACGTGCGGATAAGTATGCCGGGTATCCCTCTTCACCGGGCATCTCTTCTAATCTTGATGATATCTCTCGCATAGCTTCAGCCCATCTGCTGGTACTGTCTGCCATTAATGCCACATCATAACCCATATCCCTATAATATTCTGCAATAGTAATGCCGGTATATACACTGGCTTCCCTGGCAGCAACAGGCATATTACTGGTATTGGCTATAAGCACGGTTCTTTCCATTAGTGGCCTGCCTGTTTTCGGATCTTCCAGTTCAGGGAACTCATTAAGCACATCAGCCATCTCATTACCTCTCTCACCGCAGCCGATATATACCACGATCTCAGTATCGCTCCATTTTGCCAGCTGCTGCTGTGTAACGGTCTTACCGCTTCCGAAAGGTCCTGGAATAGCTGCTGTTCCGCCTTTTGCGACAGGGAACAATCCATCCAGGATCCGCTGCCCGGTAATAAGAGGAATATTGGGCGGCAGCTTCTTAGAAACAGGCCTGGGTTCCCGTACAGGCCATTTATGCATCATCTTTATCTGAGTGCCGTTTGTAAGTGTGCATATAGTATCCACAACTGTGAACTTTCCTTCTTTTATCTCAGCTACAGTACCTGAAATATTAGGTGGGATCATAATCTTGTGGTCCACATTATGGGTCTCCTTGACCACTCCTATCACACTACCTCCGGATACTTTATCTCCTGCTTTCACAGATGATTTGAATTCCCAGGGTTTTTCATGATCCAGCCCGTCAATCATAACTCCGCGCCGGATAAAATCACCCATAGTATCTTTAAGAATAGGGAGGGATCGCTGTATGCCATCATATATACTCTTAAGAAGTCCGGGTCCTAATTCAACAGAAAGTGGCATACCAAGGTTTTCCACAGGTTCTCCAGGTCTGACACCTGCTGTCTCTTCATATACCTGGACAATTGATTTATCTCCTTCTATGCCGATAACTTCTCCCATCAGACCTTCATTACCTATTTTGACCACATCATACATCCGGGTATTAACACCCTGAATGGTAACTACAGGCCCCGATATTCTAAAAATTTCTCCTTTTATTTCCACAGATCAACACCTACTGCTTGTTTAATTTTATCTCTCAAATTTGAACTTTCCCCTGCTCCGCCTATTGTAATTGTTGTTGGTGTTACTAATTCATCTAACGTGATCCTTAGCTTTTCAGGTAATCCAGCCATGTCATCGTTGTGTATCACCAGCACTCCTACATCCTTATCTTTTAATATGTTCCGGATGATAGGCACAAGATCATCACCATTTGTCTCCAATATCTTTTTTACTCCGGCCATCCTGAAACCCAGGGTAAATTCACTTTTTCCAACTACTGCTATTTCCATAATTATATCACCAGTTGTTTTCTTATGGTCTCATCAGCTAATTGTGCCTCTTTACCACGCACTATAGTCCTTATATTTCTAACTTCAAGTTCTTTATTGAGCATATAATCAAATATAGGCAGGATCGATAGTGGATAATAATGGGATATCTTAGATGCAAACGCAAGAGCATACTTATCCAGTACAGCTTCCATATCCTTGAGACTATCCATTTCAGCAGACACTACATCTGACAGTTCAGACCAATATGAATAATCTTCAAGTGCTTTTAGAAAATCCGACCACTGAAGTGATGCTAACTTATTCAAATCAGCTGTTTTTATTTCAATACCTCCGGGAATCAACAGCTCAAAAATGATGGTTTTATCAAGATCAGCTTTCTTAGTCCGAAAAAGTGTCTTAAGGTTCTTAATATCTATCTCTGTTCTAATGAACTTAAGACTCAGTTTCTCAGCTTTGGTACTGCCAAGGGATGCAAGAAGTCTTGAATAATATAGTTTATCCAGGTTATTCTCGACATCTGATAGCATAGCACCATCATAATCTTCGATAACAGGATAATAAGGTGTAAGATCAAGAGCAGCTTTAATATCTTCAATTGAATTCATGCCAGCTATTTCAGTCAACTGACGATAACCCAACTGCCCGGCAGCTACAACAGTGTCAAGTATCTCTTCAAGATCAGCACCATAGTTTTTACCTCTTAAGATGGTTTTAATATTCCAGATGTCCCAGTGACGTAAATATTCTGTTATTAGATAATTAGGTTCATCACGGGATATACGCTGCAATTTTCGATATGTTCTGGCCAGATTCTGGTTCAGGGCATGTTCGAACAGGTCTATATCATTATATTGTTGAGCCAGTTCATCTACGTTCTCCTTATATTCGGATTCTTCAATAAAACGAGTGATCTCAGCAATATCCATATTCATAAGTTTAGGATAAACTTCACGTGGCATCAATTTACTTTTCATAGCCCTGACTCTGGCTGTAATATAAGGATATTTCTTACTACCACGTTTGATAAAGAATGCCATAATGATCTCACCCAAAGAGTATTTCTGATATCTGTTTTAGTGATTGATCCGATACATCGTCCAAAATCCTGTCATAGGTAAAATCCAGACGGATAGAACCATCATCATTTTCAATCACCAGGCCTCCGATACAGTCGATCTCTCCCATATAAGTAAGACTGGTCATTTTTTTAACAAGTTCCGCATCCTTTTTATTAGAATATACGCTTGTACCGTTACTTTCGTTGTTTTTAAGAATGACCTTTAATAGATCAGCATTCTTCTTATCAGGTAATGAAGAAATATTATCTCTTACAGATTGAAAAACGCTATCTAATATGTCTTTTCTTGCGTTCAGAACAGCTCTTTTTGTTTCAAGTCTGGTACTGGAGATATCCTGTTTTTTCATCCTGATTATTTGTGCTTCTACTTCAGTTTGCTTCTCTTCTTTGATCTTCTTAGTTTGTATGTTAGCCTTATTGATTATTGCCGCAGCTTCTTCATCTGCCTGTGAAGTGATGATATCCACTTCAGACCGTGCCTGATCAAGGATATCCTTCACTACATTCTCAAGTCCCATGTCCTATCTCCCGGTGATGGATATGGAATTTACATAAAGATCAGCAATATAGCAATAACAAGTCCGAAGATAACAATAGTCTCAGGAATAACGGTCAGGATAAGACCCTTTGCAAAGAGTTCTTCCCGTTCTGCCATTGCACCTACTGCTGCTGCACCGATATCCTTTTCTGCAATACCTGATGCAATACCTGATAGTCCTACCGCGAGACCTGCGCCAATAGCCACAAGTCCTTTCTGATTCGCAATGATCTGTTCAACCGTTGCATCTGCTATACTTATATCTACCATTTATTTAACCTCCGTATATTTTCGAATATATCCAAAGGGATTGAATTTACGGCCGCCACCTTCGTAGAACTTAGTGAAAAATTCTACATACTGCAGCCTTAAAGCATGCAGTCCGGGCGCTACTACGCCCAGTACGGTATTTACCGTGTGCCCTATAATGAGCACGAGAATCCCTATTATTATAAATACTCCGCCTTTTGGAAAAAGCATTGTTGTTACGATCTCATTTACTGCAAAAGCAATGCCCACCGAAGACAAACCAACTGCTGCAAGCCTTGTATATGATAAAGTATTACTGAGTATGGAAGGAAGTTCTAATATTGCTCCCATTCCTTCACCTGCTATCAACATTACAAGACCGAGTACAGCCACTGCTGCACCTATTATCTGGCCTGCCTGGGGAATGAATCCTATATATGCTATTATGACTATGGCAATTCCCAGTTGAAGTACTATCCAGCTCATCTTCTCAAGTACTGCCTCTTTCATGCCGTGTGATATTGCCATGTTCCTGAATCCCAGCAAGAAACCAAGGTTCAGATGCACTACACCGATAAGTGCCGATGCTATTAAAAGTATGGGAATATCATCCGGATCGAGCCGGTCCAGTATAGGGAGTAGACTGAAATTATGGAATGCCATACCCAATACACTGTTTTCGCCCATCAATGATGTTACTATACTATGATGTCCGAATATATGAAACCCGAATATCTCTGCATATAGAATGCCGAATATAATTGTGGAAATACTACAATAGACAAGCAGGGTGGATAATGATCTTAATTCACCTTCTTTTATCTTTGCTATGCCTACCATGCCGAGTGTAAGCAGTACCAGACCGTACCCGATATCTCCGAGCATGATTCCGTAAAACAATGGAAAAGTAATGAAAATAATAGCCGATGGATCGATCTCCTTATAAGTAGGTCTTGAATACAGATCCATTATTGTCTCAAGTGGTTTGACCGGGTTCGGATTATTATATTCTATAGGAATTGATTCGGATTCGATTTCTTCCTCTTCAAGATCCAGTTTAGATATAAAAATTCGTCCATTAAATTCATGTTCTATTGTACTGACCACTTTCTCAAACTCATCGTCTGATATCCAGCAGTCTATTATAAAAGTATTATCACTTGTTGCAAACTTCAATGGTGCTTCTGCTTTTTGTGTAGTGATGGATAATACTTCATCCGATGCCTGGACAAAGTCCTTATATTTTTTTTGCAGGATATCTATCTCACTTTCAAGTGAGGCTAATTCGATCTGAGCATCCTGTTTTCTGTTGATCATTCCTGAAATCAGCTGTTGAGGATTACCTGTTAGTTCAGGTATATGTATCTCTGAAAAACCATTTTTATCCAGGACTTCTGCAATCTGCTCTTCATATTCCTTTGATGTGAAAAGGGCAATTACCTGCATTTTATTATATGATGATATGAATAGTTCATAATCTGTAGTAATACTCCGAATATCTGTTTCGATCTCATTACTACGGACAAAACCCGTATGAACAGAAATTGAATTATAACCTTTATACATATCTACATCCAGTGGAAATTGCGAAAAGGGTTCTAATTCAACAACCTTACTTTCTATTGCTTTTAATTCATTATCCAGATAATTCCTTTTATCCGTTAATCTTGATATTGCTGAGTCCAGTTCATCCAGTTTATCATCCATTTCATGTAGTAAAGAGTCCTGGTTCACCATGGTATCAGGATTATGTGGTTTTAACCCTAAAAAATTAGAGAATGATCTGAGCTTAACTAATTTGTTAGAAGCTTCTGTTGCAGCCTTACCAGGTCTGCCAATGGAAAAGAACGAATCCTCCTTATCAAAATCCTCTATATGGACGCAGTTAAGCTGGTAAAGTACATCCACAACACTATCTAATAATGTTTTATTCCCTACGATTATTGCTTTTGAAACTTTTTTAGCTGCCAGCATAAATGCTCCTCTCAAACTTATCAATCAGGAATTCTGTGGATTTTGTTACATTCGTATCAGCCTTTGTTTTAACAGCTTCTGCTTCTGCAAGACCTTTTTTTATCATATCCTCTTTGTGGATTTTCATCTGTTCTTTTGCCTGAGCTATTTTTTGCTCTGCATTTTCAATAGATTCTCTTTTGGCGTTTTCTAATATCTCCCTGGCCTGGTTCCTGGCCCGGATGATTTTAGTATTATTTGCTTCTTTACCTTCCGATACTATTGATTTTGCATCTTCTTCGGCTTTCTTGACCTGCAATAAGATTTCAGCTTTTGTCATAGTATTACACCAATTAAGATTTATTCTCTATCATTTAATATATTATAGATAAATCATTCGGTTTTTATGAATCAAAAAGTAAAAAAACCGAATTCTATCACTGTTTTTTATGATCAATTCGAATGTCCTTTACAAATCTCATCTATGATAGTATCAGCGATCTCACCACATGTAGTATGACCGGGACCGTCTATCTTGTGTACTTGTAAGGTTAAGATACCTCCATTCAGATCACTTCTTACTAAGAATGTATCACCTTTAGTAGGAATTTTGTTGAGATTCTTTCCAAGATACGAATATAATAAACTTATTTTAAAATCCAGTATGCCATTGTATTCTATGTCTTTTAGAATACTACTGAGATTGTTTGGTGTCAATTGCTTAAAATCTACATTCGATTCGGCTATATCCACAGCAATATTCCTTTTAGCTTTCAATGTCTGGTTATTTGAGTTCTTCATCTCGAAAGACCCGGTTTTATTATTCATGCCAGCTAATGACTTTACTATAAACGGAAGATCATCCCAGAAATGATATTTTTGTGTAAAATCTAAATTATCAAGTGGAAAACGATGATATATCCGCTTTTTCATTTTCAATTTGACTCACCAACTTTAATTAGGTTCTATTTTATTTATATAATCTTCGAAAATATTATCATTTTATTTTCATCAATTTCAATGCTGATAAACTCTTATAAACATCTTCACTGTTTCTATGTTCAAGTATTTTAATTGTGTTATTTTTCTTCAGTATGCCGCGAAGGGCAGAATAATCTATATTTCCATTACCTATCCATGAATGTTCATCTTTTTCCCCGTTATTATCATGTAAATGAAAATGACCTACCTCAAGTTTAATAAATTCATTGAGAGTACCTGTAGTATTGGCATGTCCCACATCCAGTGTAATGGTATTTCCATCAAGATCAATATCAGGATACCTGAAAAGAAAACACTCCCAATCCGGCATGTTCTCAATACAAATATTGACTCCTGTTTCGTGAGTGATATCTGCAAACTGCTTAATCGATTTCTCAAGTGCCACCTTTGCTGCCTGGATATCATATGCATAAGAAAAGTAGCCAGGATGCAAAACCAGAGTCTGCGCATCTATTTTAATGCACATATCCACTGTCTGTCTGACAAGTTCAAGACTGGCACAACGAATCGGCTCTCTAATACTGGCTATGTTCAAGTCTGTAGTGGGAGCATGAACACTGTATGTAAGGTTATATGAATGGGGTATCTGCGGATGACGGAAGATATCATGCATACCTTCCGAATATATCTCAGCACATCCGGATATCTTTTCAATTTGTTCCAGGGCCTGAGATAATGGCAGGCTGTGATATGCATATGAAGAAATTCCTATCATAAAGTAATCTTCATTAACCAGACAATTATTATACTTTTGTATTAGTATATCAAGTATAACTTGATATATCGAAAATGCTCACTTTGTTCACATTTTCTAATCTTCGGCTCTCCTGAGAGCCTCAAGCAAAGATTCTACGAATCTTTTAGTCTTCAGCTTCTTCGAAGCTTCAGTCAAGAAAATCCGAGCGTTAGCGAGGATTTTGTTCTTAATTTGTGATTGTTCTTATCACCTCTCCCTATTCCTTTATATACAAAACCTTTATTGATGAAAACATCGGGATCAATAACATTTCGTCCGTCAATGATCACAGGATGATCCTGGTTCATTGACTCTTTGAGCATACCTGCATCAATATTGAAATACTGATCATGACCGGTAAGTATGGCTACGCAATCAGCATTTTTTATAACATCCGATAGTTCATGAGATATGGGTACCCCGGGATATTCCAGTACATGAGGGTCATGTACTTCCACTTTACATCCTGAGTCAATAAGCAGATCCCTGTATGGCTCAGATGGCGGGTTTCTGGCATCATCGGAATTATTAATAAATGCCCAGCCCAGTATCGCCACTTTCAAACCTTCCAGTGGTTTATTAATTCTTTCTAATGCTTCAACGCTCAGATGATACATATGCACAGGCATGAAATCATTAACTTTACGTGCCAGCACAAAAATCGAATCCAGGCCATCAGGGTAATCCAGTTTTTCTTTGGATATTTTTACGCCGCGCTCTAAGTGATAAGTATCTTTGGTCAGGCAGTGCCCGCCCACACCAGCTCCGGGATATAGTACAGCTCTGGTAATGCCCTCACCTTTTAAACTGTCTACACCAGCTCTTACATCATATACATTGATGCCCATGGCCTCGCAGTATAGAGCAAGCTGGTTAATAGAAGCTATCTGAAGGTCTCTGAAGGTATTTTCCGCAGTCTTGGTAACCTCAGCAGCGGTTGCACTCATAGGTATGATCTTACCTGTAGTAAGTACAGGTGTGTACAGTTCAACAGCCCTGTCTGTGCAAACCTGGTCTATACCACCTACTATGCGGTCATGTTCTCTTATATTTCGCAGCAACCTGCCCACCATCACACGCTCAGGAGCATGAGCCAGCCCGAAATCCTCACCTGCGGTCATACCTGACTCTTCCTCAAGTATTTGTCTTGCAAGTTCGTCAGTAGTACCTGGAGTTATGGTCGATTCCAGTACAACCAGCGTGCCTTCACTGAGATATTTGCCGGTTTGTTTTAATCCTTCGATCAAAGCACTAAAATCCGGTAAAAGGCTCTCAGGGTTTGAGAACGGAGTTTGTATGGCAAGAGTTACTGCATCTACCCCGGATATCTTTGAAAAATCCGGAGTGCACTTGAATTTTTTTCTATCAACAACTTTTTTAATAAGCTCATCCAGTCCAGGTTCCTCACCTTTTAACGGGCTTTCACCACGGTTTAACATGTCTATTTTATAGCCGGATGTCGAAGAATCCCGCTGGAATCCCCACACAAAATCAAAATTGTCCGAATCAGCAAACAGTACTGCTGCCGGAATACCCACATAACCCATGCCAATTACACCGATCTTCTTAATAGGGCCTTTACTTTTTAATAATTCCTGTAATTTCGTAGTCATATCAATCCCTGAAATTTCCAATTGTTAATTAGATCTTAATAGCCTTTGCTTCGCTATATGATTCTATTGCTGCCATAGCCACTTTAAGTGCATGTATACCATCCCTGCCTGTGGGGTCGGGTTCATGTCCATTCGATATGGCATCCACGAAACTTGTCAGTTCCAGTTTCAATGGTTCTTCCTGTTCTATTTTAGCTTTCCTGATCCATTCACCATCATGCAGTTCCACTGTCTGGTCAATATAATCAAGATAGGCAACACCCTTGATCCCTATGGCTGTAAGCTTTCTCACTTTGTGAGGGGTGAGCCAGTTGGTCTCAACGATCCCTGAAAATTCATGATCATAACGCAGTACAATAGCAGCATGGTCTTCAAATGAATGAATATCAGCACCGGCAATCGCATAGACTTCGTTTACTTCCATACCATAGAGACAGGAGATCACATCAATATCATGTACTCCTATATCAATGATCACACCCACATCACGTATCCTGGGGTTATAAGGCCCCACACGCCGTGTGGAGATAGAAACGATCTTACCAAGTGCCCCTGAATCAATGATCTGTTTTAATTTCATAACTGCAGGATTGAATCTTTCGATATGTCCTACCATTAATTTTACCTTTGCATCCTTAGCAGCTTCGGTTATTTTATAAGCATTTTCAAGTGTATCTGCGATAGGTTTTTCTATAAGTATATGCACTCCGGAATTGATAGCGTCAAGACTGATGGGTGCATGTAATGTTGTAGGTACGACAATACTGACTATATCAAGATCCTTTTCAAGCAGTTCTTTATGATCAGTAAAACCTTCAATTCCATATTGTTCACATAGTGCTTTAAGTGGTTCTTCAGAGATATCAGAAATGCCGACAAGTTCAACATTCTCCATCTCGCTATATATTCGTACATGGTGCTGTCCCATTGCACCGGTACCAATTACCCCTGCTCTCATTTTATCATCTCCTTGATTGTTATTAATAATAGTTTTTTATCAATATAAAATGTACTGTTCATATATTACCCAAGCGAACCAATACGTGCTCCCCTCACCGATTTACGGTACTGTTTACTAAGTTCAATGGTTTTTTTCAGATTCTGCGGCATAACCCAGACCACCGGTGGAATATCAATTCCATCTGTGCCAGTATAGGCATGTTTAAATTCTGTGTATATAGGATCTTTTATCAAACCTTTTCCATGCAATTTTTCTATAGAAGACCAGTTCCAGTTTAAGGTCAATTCCCTGACCGTATCCAGTCCGCATTTTTCAAATAGGTCTACCAGAAGAGCAGTGATCAGGCAGTTATCGGACATGACAGCAACATTACAGTTTGATATGGCATATTCATTACCGTTAAAGGATAAAGCCAGCCCGCCTGCATCTTTAGTACCTTTTAGCATCTTCCAGTCTGTAATGCTGTCGCCAATAGTAGCTGATCTGTTCAGACCAACTCCTTCTTTTTCAAGTGCCTGAATAACAGCTTCATACTTCCTGGTACCTCCAATGGGTTTTACTTCATTCAGGACCTTTGCGAATCCGGTCGCAGGAAGTATTTCCCAGAAAAAATGGTCTATTGTTTGTATGGACTCAACAGTTTCTTCACTTAACTCATTCACCCTGGTGTCCATATCAATATCAAACTGTGGTATTGTCGTAATAATATCTGCTATTTCCCGTACCAGGTGTTTATCCTCATCTGATATTTCATGCGCATATTCATCAATGGGAAACTCTGTGCAGTATATATTTTCTACTGGTATGCCAGCCAGGGAGGAAGAGTAATTGACATATTGATTATAGCTGGTACTTATAATATTTACCGTATAATACCGTCGAAGTAATGATATTGCCTCTATTGAACCATTGATAAAATTGGCATTATCCTTAGCCACTGTTGTAAGGAACTTATCATCCAGATCAAAAGCTATTAATAACGGTGCTATCAATGAAAGGGTATTTCCAGGTTCATAACCTTTTTTTTTTACTATATATGCCAGATAATCGTCATATGCACTGATGGTCTCAAACAGGCGTGCTCCCCCATCAATACCACGGCGCATAATATCAAAGGCATGGTCTGCTGTAACCCAGGGCCCTTCCCAGTCTGAGTTTATCATATGAATCGGCTTCAATATGTGGTTGTGAATGCTTTAATCTTTCTTTTTAAGTGGATATAAAATGTTCCCTTCGGCCGCACTTACTTGAGATATATTTTTATAAAATATATACAGTAATAAAGATAACCTTTATGTGGTAATTTAAATATAATATATATTAACAACAGTTCTTGTGGCTCACATGGATAAAGATATTAAGAAGATTTCCAGGATATTTCGCAGATACAGATGGTATTATAGGATAACCGACTTTATTCTGCTTTTTACACTGTTTTATACTATATCCTATTATTTCAATGTGGTCACAGTATTTTCCCAGTATATGGAATTCTATGTGATAGGTACTATAACACTTGACAAGATCATAGTAGTGGGGTTATGTGGTCTTATTTCCATGGTACTGGTTATTTTATTGTATATAAGAAAACCACCGGTTGATCCATTCGGAATGATCGAATCCAGGTATGGATGGATGATCGAGAGGCTTCAAACAGCCTGGGACAACAGGTATGAGGATAATATAGTCGCAAGTGACCTGATTGAACAGGTGACCAATAGGCTAAAACAGGTTAATGTAGGCTCATTCCTCAACCGCAAACACATAGTTACCAGACTATTGTTCTCTTTGATCCTGACAGCTTCGTTGATAGGACTTCTTACCACCCAGACACATTCGGATTTTACCCCGCAGGATATAGCTCAAATAATTGAAAAGACAGCTGACAATATATCGAATAGTGCCCTACCGAACCAGACCTCTAAGGAAAGTGGAATGGATGAAGATATCTACGGAGAAACCTCTGTGGCCAGCCTTTCAGGTGAGAGTATAGAATTGCTTATTATCCCGGGTCTTGGTACTGAGGTCACTATAAGACATACCGAGCAGGAAGATGATATCCAGTTCGTTGCGTCCCAGACATATCCGGTGGATATTAGTGCATCAGCAGCCGCTGATGAGAGTTATCAGGCAATCCTTGCGCTGTCAGACCAGGATAGTGACCTGGTAAAAGAATATGCCATATTACGTAGTAAATTATAATCAAATGTATTGAGGTATTGAATGAATAAAGATAAGAATAATCTATCAGATACATACGATCGATCAGGTGAGGTATTCAAATCAGTCTATAATGAGATCTCTGAAGTGATCGTAGGTCAATCCGAGGCTGTAACACAGATCATGATAGCTATGCTGTGTGACGGGCATGCTCTTATAGAGAGCAATCCCGGACTTGGCAAGACACTTATTATCAGTACACTATCGCGCATGCTTGATCTTAAATTTAACAGGATACAGTGTACACCTGATCTGATGCCTTCTGATATCACCGGTACTTATGTAGTAGAAGAGAAAGGCGGGAGTAAGGAGTTCAGGTTCGAACCAGGGCCGGTATTTACCAATATCCTGCTGGCTGATGAGATCAACAGGGCATCTCCGAAAACACAAAGTGCACTGCTTGAGAGCATGCAGGAGAAGCAGGTTACTGTAGGTAATATGACATATTCACTGGAGAGGCCTTTCTTTGTACTGGCAACCCAGAACCCTATTGAAATGGAAGGAACTTTCCCATTACCTGAAGCCCAGCTGGATAGATTCCTGATAAAGATCAACCTGGACTATCCGTCTTTCGAAGAAGAGAATGAGATCGTAGACAGGTATACAGGTAATGTTGTGCCTGAAGTAAGAAAGATAATGTCAAAAGAGCAGTTGATAAAATTGCAGATGCTGACACGAGATGTACCTATATCAGAAGAACTGAAAAAAAAGGTTATCAAGATCGTGTCCCAAACGCGTACTGATAAAGAATTCATTGAATTCGGAGCATCGCCGAGAGCCAGTATAGCACTTATTCTATCATCCAAGGCAAGAGCCCTGATCAATGGACGTAATTATGTTAGTGATGAGGATGTGCAATCAATGGCATATCCTGTATTACGGCACAGGATTATCCTGAATTTCGAATCCCAGCGCAAGGGCATTAGCCACGATCAGGTGATTGACAGTATCTTACAACACACAAAACACATCAAATAAGTCATGATCTCTACTGAATTTCTACGCGAACTGGATCGCTTCTCTTTTGCTGCACAGAAAAGAGTGTCAAGTCAATATGCCGGAGGACGCCGCTCTACCAGGATAGGAAGAGGCACTGATGCGTATGGTTTTCGTGAATATGAAAGAGGTGACGATTTTAGGACCATCGACTGGAAGGTATATGCCCGTACTGAAAAACTATATGTCAGGCAGTTTGAGGAACACAGGGACCTGGTCACCCATATCCTGCTGGATGTAAGCGGGAGTATGAACTTTCCTGATGAGGGACTCAATAAATTCGAATACGCTGCCATGCTGGCAGTAGGGTTTGCCTACCTGGTGATGCGTGAGAATGAAAAATTCACTATATCCACCTTTACAGACGATATAGCTATTTTTAAACCAGGCAGGGGAAAAGTAAACCTGTTATCAAGCATTGACAGGCTGAACAGTATTAATCCCGGGGGACCTACTGCATTTGAGGATTGTATCGAGCAATACAGCAAAGTGATACATTCAAAATCAAGAGTGATCATTATCTCTGATCTTCTAATACCATTGGAGGATATACGCCCTGCCATCTACCGGGTGGGACAAAATGACATGATCGTTATTCAAGTGCTTGATCCATCTGAGATACAGCTTCCTGAAGTAGGTGCAGTAAAGCTGCGTGACCTTGAGACAACCGAGCAATTATTTACTGACATCAACACTGCCCTGGTATCCGAATATACAAGTGAGCTTATATTACATAGAGATAGCATTAAGACCGAATGTGATCGACTTGGTGCGGATTTCTTTTCATTCGGTACAGATCTGCCTATCTTTGAGGCTATTTACAGGACCATCCACGGGAGATGAATTGATTGGCAGGGTTTTTTAACATACTATTTTCCAATCCGCTGGGATTGCTGGCACTGGCCAGTATTATTCCTCTTATCATTCTATATCTGTTGCGCCCTAAGACCATTGACCTGAATATACCTTCACTGCTTTTTATTCTAAAACGCGAAGAGAAGCGCAGTAAGCTTTCACTGCTATTTAGAAGGCTTATCCGCGATCCGTTGTTTCTTATACAGTTATTTGTATTGATCCTGTTAAGCCTTGCAATAGCAGGCCCATATATCATGGATGAGAAGGTTTCAGGTGACCATACGGTGATCATAATAGATAATTCAGCCAGTATGCAGGCAGGCGGCAGGCTGGACAGTGCTAAAGATATGGCTACAAAGCGTTTGTCTGCTGTAAATAGTGTGATCTGGGCACAGAATGTACCTGTACTGGCATTAAAAGAAAAAAGCACAATAAGAGCTAAAGAAGTGATCGCTATAACTCCCCAGCGCGCTGTTGCCTGTGATCTTGCTGCTGCTATCACCTATGCAGAAAGGATTTCGGGTGCGGGTGGAAGTATCATTGTTTTTTCAGACTTTGCCAGCTGGACAGGTGATGACCCACTTGTGGCAAAAAGCCTGGCTGAATACAATGGAGTGAAAGTTGAGTTTGTAGGGGTTAATGAGCCTGGTAACGGAAATATTGGTTTTGTCAATGGTTGGATAGATATTTCCAATGGAAAATATAACCTGAACCTTGCAATTAAGAATTTTAATGAACAAAATGCCAATGTACAATTACAAATCCGAAACGGAGATGCAAAACAAAGCGCAACACTGGATATCCCTGCACATACTACCAGCGCATATATTGTACCTGGTCTTAATACCGGCCGCACTGAAGTAACTATAAATAGTGGTGGTGGACTTGGGCTTGATGATACTGCTTATGTTTTTATCCCACCTGCTGCCGGGGGCAGTATCTTACTTGTGGATAGTAGAGACCAGACACCGACCATAGGTGCTCTGGGACTTTTTAGTGCAGGAGTTGAACATTCCAGGCACCTGCCGCAGGACCTTTTTGCATATGATATTGTGATACTTGGCACATTGAACAACGGATCAGTTGATTGGAATGTATTGAATGATTTTGTGAAAGGCGGCGGAACATTGATCGCAATGGCCTCTTCGTCTCTGGTTAATGCAAATAATGATAATGATCTGCTGCCTATTACTGTTACCGGCATCTCAAATGAGACGAAGCTTACAGTAGTTGCAGAAAATCCTCTGACCGGAAGTATTGCTTTTGAAGATATTGAAATAGTGCATCACATAAAGGGCACAGTACCTGATGGTGCTACCGTGCTTGTAGAGGCATCGGATGGCTCACCCATATTATGCCACTGGCGTAAGGGTAAGGGTACTGTTGTGTATCTCGGACTCAATGATATAACGGGAGATAATGCATGGTCAGGTTTTAATACCATGCCTGAATTCCCGCTGTTCTGGAAGAATATGATAGACTGGATAGGAGGTACGGATATTGAGCAGCACAATGCTTTAACTGGTACTGTTATCAAACTGCCTGCCGAGCAGACCATTACCTGTCCGGATGGAAATACTATTACCTCCAACAACCTATGGATAGACCAGGTGGGTTTCTATCAGTTAGAAGCGCAGGTACTTGCAGCTAATCTATATGATTCTAAAGAGTCAAATGTGGATGAGATATCCCTGGATGTCAGCTCTGTCACAAGTAAATATATTGAAAGACCGCAGACAGTCAGTACAGAGGGAACCAGTGATATCACTACTTATCTTATCTTATTGGTATTTGGTCTGGTCTTTTTGGAATTGTATGTTATACACCGCAGGAGGGAGCTGTTTTGATAGGGTTTGAACATGTGTACTACCTGCTGGCAATAATCCCTGTATTTATTGCAGGGTGGATACTGGTAAAACGTGGTGCCAATCACAGTCTTATTATGAGTCGTGTTAGTGTCATATCACTGCTTATTATAGCATTAGCAGGACCGTATAATCCATTGATCGTGACTGAGATTGATGATACTCCTTCTATTACTGTATTATCGGATGAGACAGAGAGTATGGACCTTTTTGAAGAAGGTACGGCGCAGGAGATATTTGAGCGTTTGCAGGGGCAAACACCTGTTACTATGGAACGGATGAAGGGGTTGCGCTCGGATATAGGTGATGAGATACTTTCTTCATCGGAAAGGAGTTATCATGTTGTGGTGGTATCTGACGGGAATAACAATTTCGGAAGTGATTTGGAAGAGACTATTGATTTTATTTCAGATACAGGTACTTCAATATATGCTATTACACAGACTCCGCTGGTAAATGATCTGAGTGTTGAGATAACGGGTGGGAGGACGGCTGTTGTTGGTAATGAGAACCTGGTAGGTATTGAGGTAAGACAGGCACTGAGTGATGCACGTTATAGGCTGACTGTTGAAGTAGACGGACAATCTGTGTTAAGAATAGATGAGACACAGACTGCTGTGAAAAAGACCATAGCTTTTTCCCATACTTTTACGTCTTTGGGTCCTCATGTGATCACTGCCAGGATATCATCCTCGGATGATATGCGTACGGATAATAATCTGTTTAATAAGACAGTCTATGTTGTTCCTAAACCTGAAGTTTTGTTGATCACATCAGATACGGACTCACCTATGTATAATATACTGAATAATCAGTATGCTCTGTATACTGCTTCTGCAGTTGATGTTAATAATCTATCAAAATATAAGGCTGTAGTGCTGGATAATAGCAATAATGACCACATTTCTTCTGGTGTTGTGGATAAACTACGGGAATATACTGCTAATGGTAGAGGGCTGGTTGTGGTTGGTGGAGATAATAGCTATGATTTCGGGAATTATTTATCATCCGGACTGGAGACTGTATTACCGGTTGAATCGTATCCCAGTACCTATGCAGGGTCTGTGAATATTGTAATTGTAATGGATATTAGCGGAAGTATTAAAGCTCATCAGGCACTGGATGATGAGAAAGCCATGGTTATCAGTCTATTGCAAGATATGGGCAGGGACACGAATGTTGGAATAGCAGCCTTTGGCAGTAAAGCTGTTCAGGTAAGCGAGGGATTGCTGCCTATGTCCGGTCATGCCAACCGTGATGCTCTGATAGATAAAGTGACAAATCTTAAAACAGGTCATGGGGGTACATCTATGGATGAAGGGATTGCTAAGGCTACTGAGATGCTGGATAATACCAGCGGTCAGAAAAATATCATAATATTTTCTGATGGGGCTATTGATAATTGTTTTGATGACTGCATGATAGAGATATCAAGTATTGATACCACGCAAATAGAAATGATCTTTGCATTGATCAAGACCAATGTGATAAAAGAGCAACTTGTGAAGACAAATTACAATAAGGGAGAATATTTCATGGATATCTTAGCTCAACATGCAGGAGGAGAATTCTATGAACTTGAATTGGATCAGCGGCTTGATCTTACTTTCGGGAAGGAGTCACCTGATCTTTCACCAGATGAATCAAAAGTGTATGCGGTTGTACGTCTTGATGAAGAACATTTCATCACCCGTTATCTCAATATATCAGGGAGCATTTCAGGATATAACGATGTCACACAAAAAGTTGGTGCCAGCCGTCTGGTAACCACAAGCATGGGAAAACCTGTTGTTACTTCATGGCAGTTCGGACTGGGCAGGGTGGTAAGTCTTAGTACTGATAATGGTAAATTCTGGTCAGGTGAACTGTATTCCGGTGAGAATGCCAGGTTAATGCCCAGTATTATCAACTGGGTGGTAGGTGACCCACAACCTGACAAAGGGCTTGTAGTTTATTCCAGTGATATGTATCTGGGTTCACCTGGAACGATAACTGTTCTAAGTGATACGCTGCCGGGTGTGAGCTTTAATGGACAGGAAGTATCAATGTCCAGGACTGAAGACAGGAGCTTTGAAGGTGTACTTAATCCTGTGTCCCAGGGTGTATTTCCGCTTGTGGTTACAGGAGGAGGAGAACGGATAGATGATTTATTAGCAGTTGATTATCCGATGGAATACAGGGATGTTGGTAATAATCCTGAGTTTTTGGAGGCAGTTAAGAGGAATAGGGGTGGGGTATATTATCCGGAGCAGGCTACGTCGATATTGTTTGAGGATATTATGACTAATTCGGTTCGGACTACTGTGGAACATGTGGATTTAAGGTGGATAGCTCTTTTGGTGGCATTGATTGTGTTTTTGAGTGAGGTTATTGTGAGACGTGTACATGGGATTATTGATATTAAGGATAGGCGTAAGGGGGTGTGAGTTTGGGGGATGTGTGTTTGAGGGATTTGCAAGTATTTTTTGAATCGGTCACTTATTTGTAGATATTCCTTGGATACATAACAAAAATCAATCTTGTGCTTGTGCTTCTACTATGATTTGGGGGTGTCGCATTATGCTAACGCCACCTTTGGTTCGCTTGCGCTTTGGGCTGTGGCTGCCGATACTAAGGAACTCCGCACAATACTTCACAATAACGCACTTCTTTTTCTCTTCATCTGGGAGCAGTTCTGGACGGATGGATTTTAAC
>MZXQ01000097.1 GCA_002926195.1 Candidatus Methanomarinus sp. HR1
GTATAATGCCTGCATAAAGGATAGTTGAAGACCCACCTGATTTTGACTCACTGATCTCAATGCAAACCTGGTCAAATGAAGGACTTACCCAGTTATATTTCTTCAGATTATTGGCCCCTTCAACAAGATCTGGTTCTATTTCCACTCCATCACCGTCAGTTATCGTGATCCCGGTATTTTCCGGTTGTATGGTATTAATGACTAACGCATACATACCTGTCATAGGTACATAATTATAATTCACAGTCGGAGGAACTGTTATTTTCTTAATAAAATCAATTGATCCCTCTTTTTCCATATCAGGATCTACTGGTACCATATACTCCAGATGATACATAGATGGCATACCCATACTGCTCTGGATTGAATCATCCCATCCGATAATATTATCATCGACCTGGAATGATGTAATAGCAATACCCTGGCTATCCATTGCCATGGTATTTTTCGTTACTACCAGATTAAATGCATCATCCTGCAGCCATGTGTAAATAGGTCCTGTATAATTTTGTGTACCAACATTCCTGAATATAATTGTCTCGCTTACTGTCAAATAACCTTCATTTTTCAGGTGATCGACTTCAATTAAATGCTGAACAATAATTATTTCCACTACATTTGATGATATGGATGTATTCCCCATCATACCAGTGCTATTACCGGTGCTATTATTAGATGCATAATGAGCAAATGCATAACCTGATGGAAAAGAGCTTATCAATACTAAAATAAGTACTGTACTAAAGAATATTATTGATTTAATTGATGACATTGACCTGTATTTCTTTTTTTATAGTATATAACTTATGGGGTTATATTCGTGTAAACGCTCACTTCATTTAAGTTAACCAGGATTTATTGATGGACATTAGTTTCATGAATAATTATAAGGACAATCATTTTAATATAATAATACAACGATGACATATGGATAGCATTGACAGACAAATAATAAAACTCACCCAGGACGGTATTTCAATAGAATCCGAACCATTTAAAGAAATTGCCAGGCATTTGAACATATCAGAGAATGAGGTCATCCAGCGAATAAAGCATTTGCAGTATCAAGGAGTGATCAGGCGTTTCGGTGCATCCATAGGACACAGAGTAATAGGAATTACTGCCAATGCTATGTGTACCTGGAATGTACCTGATGAACGAGTAGAAGATATTGGAGCTATCATGGCTGGATTTACTGAAGTGACCCACTGTTATGAAAGACCGAAAAATAAGGAGTGGCCCTTTAATCTCTATACTATGGTTCATGCCTATACCCATAGTGAATGCGAAAAAATTGCCGCCCAGATTTCCAGTGCTACTGGTATTACAGATTATAAAATACTGTTCAGTGAGAAGGAATTCAAGAAGACAGGTGTCAGAATTTGAAGAATGATTTACCCCAACTCCTGCCTCTTATGATAAATATGGAGCATAAGAAGGTGGTAATATTTGGCGGGGGACAGGTTGGAGAAAGAAAAGCCAGCCTGTTTGTTAAATATGCTCCTACAACTCTCATAAGCCGCAGTTTTACTTCAAGAATACATGATCTTGAGAAGCAGGGTCTTGAGTTGATCAGGGTCAATACGCTATCTGATAATGAAATACTGGATTATATTAATGGTGCCTTTATTGTAATTCCAGCAACAAGTGACAGGAAATTAAATAAAAAGATTGCTAATCTGGCTCATTCGAACAGGTGTCTGGTAAATTCAGTGGACGGACTGGATGATCTGGCAGTTCCGTCAATTATCAAGAGAGGTAATATCACTTTAGCTATCTCTACACAGGGAGCAAGTCCTGCCCTGTCCAAATTCATACGGCTGAAGATCGAAGAGACCATTCCGGATAATGCTGAGTTTGAAGATATGGTGCGGTTATTGAAAGAGATGAGGGAAATATTAAAAACTAAAGTGACTAACCAGAAGGATAGAGCCAGTATTTTATGGGACATCCTGGAAGATGAGGAAGTCTGGAAGGCATTGGGTGAGTCATATGAGGTGGCATTTGATGTTGCCAGAAAACATATGGAACAAAATCCTCGCTAAGGCCCGGATTTTGTTCTGTGTTAAATTCACAAGTTTTATTATTATAAAAAATAATCATCATCAATGGTTGTACCATGAAAAAACTGCTACCACTTGTGATTATGATTATCATAATATCACTATTGATCACATTTTCCGGATGTATAAAAAAAGCTGATGACCAAATTCCAGTACCATCTGAGCCATTGAATATTAGCAATGTAACAACAAAATGGGATCTTTCATTTTTATTTAATAGCAGAGTAGAAGCAGATAAAGAAGTGATGAGACTGGTAAAAATAGAGTTCGAATTAGAAGACAAATATATTAACAATTATTTCCGCCCTCAGTTCCAAACCTTAAAAGGCGAGGTTTTAATGGAGTATTTAGAAGAAGAAGAATATTATTTAGAATCTTTTGAGGCCTTATGGCAATATGCATTTGCTCAACACAGTCTAAATGTTAATGACCCGTATTTTAATAACCTTCTCTCGGATATGCAGGATTTAAGCACAAAACACGATGAAGCTACATCCTTTGTTGAAGTAAAGCTCACATCTATTTCAGAAGATGAATGGGATCGGATATTTAGTGAAGAACCGGGACTGGAGAAATATAGACCCTACCTGGAATCCAATTATATAAGGTATAAAGATCATAGACCTCATAATGAAAACCACAATGCATATCTTACCGAAATTATAAATCAACTGATGAAACTTGAAACAATTGCAACAACAGAAATTACTAATAACGTTACTAAGCCTGGAAATATAACTCTTGATAATGGGGAAGAATATGCAATTAATTCACAATCCTTTTATTTTCTTCTTTATACTGATAATAATCGAAAAAACAGAGAGAAATGTTACAATAAAAGATTTGATCATTTGATCAATGAATCTGATAAAATGGCAGAACTCTACAATGAAAAATCAAAATTAGATGACAAACATGCAAGAGAATTGAATTACACTGATGCCTTTGAAGCCAGCTTGTTTTGTTCCTATCTTGAAAAAGAACAAATTGATGATATGAATTCGGTTTTAAAAAAACGGAAAAATGTATTTGACGAATATTTTGAGTTCAAAAGGAATAAACTCGGACTTGATCAATTAAGACCTTATGATATTTACCTACATTTATCAGAAGAACCGATCCAGTATTGCAATTACACTGATGCACTGCTTGATATACAACAATCCTATTCTTCGATGGATCCTGAATTTAATCGAATTTTCATACAAACCGTAACCGGTAATTGTATAGATGTTTATCCAAATCCTGAAAATGGGAAACAGTCGGGTGGTTATTGCTTTGGTCCCTGTAAGGAAGATACATTTCCACTAATTTTTTTGAACTATAACGGATTAATCTCAGATAAAAAATCAATTACCCGTAAAATGGGTTATGGATTTTATTTTTATTTGGTGTACAATAACGTTGACTATCTTTATTGTGACGGTACAACATATGAGATGGAGATTCCTTCTACCTTCAATGAAGAGTTATTTATTGATTATATCATTAACAATAAAAGTAATGAAACAGTAGTTTCTATGCTGTCCCAGCATATCGAAGATTATTATAGCTATTTCACTACCCAACCTTTGATCACAGAATTTGAATACGAGGCACATAGATTATGTTCTAAGCAGGATAATATTAGCGGTGCTGATCTTAACTCATTGTGGACAAATCTGTCAAAGGAATATAGGAATGAAAAAATAAAATATTATGATGAGGATTCAGCAGAATGGATACTTTTTAAACATATTTATTTTACATACAATTATCATACATATAATTACGCAATTTCAAAGGCGATAACCCTCTCTCTTTTTAAACAATATAAAGAGGACCCACAAAAATTCAATGAGAATTATATAGAATATCTAAAAGCAGGTACAACGATCACTCCACAGGAAAAATTAAAGAAATATTTTAATATCAAAATAGATGAAAAACTATTTGAAGATGCAATGGACGTTGTAGAATCAAGAGTAAATACACTGATAGAACTTGAAAAAGAAACTGTCGAGTAAAACGTTAGTTTTATTTGGGTAGCAAGGCTATAATAACACATCATATGACTGAAATTTCAAGTATGCTAATAACCCATGTAACAGCCAATGTTGAAGATATTGAAAAACTTCATGCATGGCACGGTGGTGTGGATAAAATTTTGCGTATGCTGCATGCAAACGAACAGGTATTGGAATGTGCTATGCTTATGACCTGCAACAGGGTTGAAGTTTATGTGGTCTCGCCCAAAGGCAGTAAAATGCTTTTAAAATTTGCAAAAAAGATGAATGTACCAGACCGAATCGTGGATTTCCTTGATCACGAAGAGTCCATCCGTCATTTAATACGAGTTGCTTCAGGCATGGAATCTATGATCGTAGGAGAGGACCAGATCCTGGGTCAGGTAAAAGACCTGTATAATATTGCAAAAAAGACGGGAAGCACTGGAAAGATGCTGGATACGGCATTTAACAAGGCTATACATGTGGGTAAAAGGGTCAGGAATGAGACAGCCATTAATAAGGGATCGGTATCTATCGGCTCCGCAGCCGTAGAACTGGCAGAAGAAGTGATGGTTGATCTTAAAGGAAAGACCGTTATGATTATCGGGGCCGGAGAGATGGGAACCTTGGTAGCTAAAGCTCTGGCAAACAAGAACATTAATGCCTTATATGTCGCCAACCGCACTTTTGAGCGGGCCGTGGAATTAGCAGATGAACTTAGTGGGACTGCGATAGCGTATGATATGATCTCTGACTACATAGGGGAATCTGATGTAGTGATCAGTGCAACTGCTGCACCACACCTGGTAATTACTAAAGATATAATAGAAAATAGTTTATCCGAACGTGATCAGGATATTCTGCTTATCGACATTGCCAACCCGAGAGATATCGAAGAATCAGTAGTCCAAATACAGGCAGTCAAACTGTTTAATATTGACAGTCTAAAAAGCATCAGCGAAAAGAACTTAAGAAAACGCCGTGATGAAATACCCAGGGTGAAGAAGATAATTGAGGAGGAAATGGAACTTCTCAATAAACAATATAAACGTCAAAAAGCTGATAAAGTTATTGCAGGTTTATATAATATAATAGAAGAAATACGCACCACCCAACGGGATGTTGCCATTAACAAATTGAGTGCCTACCATAACCTGGGAGAAATTGAACGTGAAGTACTTAACGACCTTACTCATTCGGTAGCCAATAAGATACTGGCAGAACCTACCAAAAAACTGCGCAATGCAGCAGAACATGATAATGAGCTGTTTCTCAATACTGTGGCTGAATTGTTCGAGCTTAATGATAATAAAATTGATGAAAAATAATATTTCAGGTAAATTATTATGTTTCCAATCACCAGACTAAGAAGACTCAGGGCACAAAAAATACGCAAAATGGTAAGAGAAACAGATCTTTCGGTAAATGACCTGATTGCGCCATTATTTGTAGATGAGAATATTACTGAGACAATGCCAATATCATCTATGCCCGGGATACAGAGAGAAACTCCGAAAAGTATAGTGGACGAAGCAAAGGCATTGGTTGATCTGGAAATTCCGGCTATTGTCCTGTTTGGAATACCAGCACAAAAAAACGAGATGGGTAGTCATGCATGGGGAGATGATGATGTTATACAGAACGCTGTACGGGATATCAAAAACGAAGTAGGTAGTGATATGGTAATTATCACAGACCTGTGTCTGTGTGAATATACTACCCACGGTCACTGCGGTATGGTGGATTATAAGACCGGTGAGGTACTGAATGACCCGACCCTCCCATTACTGGCCCAAACTGCGTTGAGCCATGTTAACGCAGGTGCTGATATAGTAGCTCCGTCAGGAATGATGGATGGAATGATTAAAGCTATCCGTGAAGCTCTTGATCAGAATAGTTTTTTTAATACACCAATAATGTCATATGCTGCTAAATATTCCTCATCTTTCTACGGCCCTTTCAGGGAAGCTGCTGATTCTGGCTATCAATTCGGGGACCGCTCTACTTACCAGATGGACCCTGCCAACAGCAATGAAGCTCTTCGTGAGGTTGAACAGGATGTCCTGGAAGGAGCTGATATTGTAATGGTAAAACCTGCTTTACCGTACCTGGATATAATTTACAGGGTCAAGCATGAGTTCGGGATGCCTACGGCTGCCTATAATGTGAGCGGTGAATACTCTATGATAAAAGGAGCTGTTGAGCAAGGATGGTTAAATGAAAGTGCTATCATGGAATCCCTTATCTCAATTAAACGGGCGGGTGCTGATATGATACTTACTTATTTTGCTAAAGAGGTAGCCAGGGATCTTAATGACTCAACTTGAATCACCCATCCGGCATGCTGTTATCACTCCGGATATTTCTGTAACTGAACTGATAGATCAAATGAGCGGATGTGCATTCGGAGCAGGCCGGCTGGCAGAAGCAGTTGATATATATACTGCCATGCTTAATGAGCGCGAATGTACCAGGTTCTTTGGTCTGGCAGGTGCTATGGTGCCTGCAGGTATGCGTAATATTATCAGTCATCTCATCAGGGAAGGCCACATCGATGTACTGGTGACCACCGGAGCCAATATGGTACATGATGTTATTGAGGCTCTTGGATTACATCATTACAAAGGCAGCGACCTTGTAGATGATATAGAGTTAAAACACAACCAGGTGAATCGTATATATGATGTATTCCTTCCTGAGGAGCATTTTACTGATCTGGAGGATTTCTTACAGAGTACCTATTCACAATTAAGTGATCAGACAATTTCCATAAGGGAATTGCTTACACATATAGGAAGTCATCTGGAAGATAAGGATTCCATATTAAAAAGCGCTTATGATGCTAATATCCCGATCTACTGCCCGGCGTTGCAGGACTCTATTATCGGATTGCAGGCCTTTTTATTCAAACAGAACGCAAAACTGGTTGTGGATGCCTTTGCAGATATGAAGGAGTTTATGGATATATGTTACAATGCCACACGTACCGGTGCATTAATGGTGGGTGGAGGTGTACCCAAGAATTATATCTTACAAAGTATGCTTATTACTCCGAATGATTTTGATTATGCTATCCAGCTAACCACAGACAGACCTGATCCCGGAGGGCTGAGCGGTGCCACACTGGAAGAAGCACAATCATGGGGTAAGGTAGGTGAACGTGCCAGGTCTATGACCATATACGGTGATGCTACTATTACCCTGCCGCTGCTTGTGGCTGCTACTATAAGCAGAATAGGAGAAATGAGATGAAAAAAGATACCGGACTAATACTGGCACTGGATGTAACAGACAGGGACAGTGCTCTGTCTATTGTAGAGGATACAGTTTCCTGTCTTGATGCAGTGAAGGTAGGGTATCCGCTGATATTAAGTACCGGACTTTCAATTATTGATCAGCTCCGTGATATATCACATGTACCTGTTATTGCAGATCTCAAAGTGGCAGACATACCTAATACTAATCATTTGATCCTGCAGCAGGCATACCGTGCAGGGGCATCGGGAGTAATAGTACATGCCTTTACCGGACAGGATAGTCTTATGGCCTGTACTAAAGAGGCGCGAAAGTGGAAACGGGATGTATTTGCAGTAACACAGATGAGTCATCCCGGAGCTGAAGATTTTCTGGTAGATGCAGCAGAGGATATGGCAAAAATGGCTGTTAACTGCCAGGCAACAGGAGTAGTAGCTCCGGCAACCAGGCCAAAGATGGTCAGAATGATACGGCAGATCATCGGTGATCTGATCATCATCTCGCCAGGTGTAGGTGCCCAGGGTGGCAGTGCAGCAGATACCATACAGGCAGGTGCTGATTATGTGATCATAGGCAGGAGTATCTATCAATCGCATGAACCTGGTGCTGCTGCAAAGCAGATAGTAGATGAGATATCATCAGCATTATAAGAGTATTAATAATATGTGTCAATGATGATCCTATTAACTGAGCAATAGATGAAGAGCCCTATGAGTACTGAGACACATATCTATTATCAACTTTGTTAAGGTCTGTGTTCTTTTAACCGGAGATACTGTACCACCAATTTTATATACACCTCTTTAGAAAACATAATCCGATGTCAGATGAAACAACCCGGGACCCATTAAAGGCCAGCTTTGATGTTAACATAGAAATGAAGATCAATGATTCTCATTTCATCTATATCCAGACTGCAGATGGGTCTAAGAAGACCCTGGACTATGACTATAAAAAATGTAACGGGTGCGGGATATGTATCTCAGTTTGTCCGGTAGGTGCCATTGAAGCAGGTCCATTGCTCGAGATAGCTACAGGCATGGATGCACCACCTGTTATCATTGACCAGACCAAATGTACATTCTGCGGCATGTGTGCATCTTTTTGTCCGGTAAAGGCCATAAAGATGGACATAGACGGTGAAGATATTCTAAAAAAAACTGAATACATTCAACTCGACTCTAATGTTGTGATAAATGAAAAATGCCTCCCCTGTATGCTATGTGAAAAAGTATGCCCACAAGAGGCCATTGAATTAACACTTACCATTCCTAAAAAAGAAGAAATAGCACCACTTAAAGAAAATCAGGATGGTGAGATCACAGTAGATATGAACAAATGTAATTTTTGTGGTATATGTGCTTATTTCTGTTTGGCATTCGTATTAGTAGAAAGAGATCCAACTGCGAATAATCCTGTACCTTTTGTCGATCTTCTTCTTGATCTTGATAAATGTGATTACTGCAAGATATGTGAAGACCTGTGCCCTGAAGATGCTATTAAAGTCAAAGGCATCCTGCAGGTCCAGGTACCAGAGATCAACGGTACGCTGAATATAGATAATAATAAGTGCGTTAAGTGCGGATGGTGCAGGGAAGTATGTCCTTATGATGCAGTAGAAGTGATAAAACCATTTGAAGGAGATATTGAGCTTATAGAAAAGAGATTGGCAGAATGTGATCCGATAGGATGTCACGGTTGTTTTAATGTATGTCCTGCCCATGCCTGGTTTATTCCAGGTGATAAAAAAATAGATGTGGCAAAAGATCTTTGTATCTACTGCGGAGCATGTGAAAAAGCCTGTCATGTATATGCCATAGAGGTCGGACGTACAGATGTGAAGCACACTCAAATAACGAATAAGCCATGGACTTCTCAATGGGAAGATGCTGTTATTTCAATTAAGACAGAAAATCGTGTAAGACCTGATATCAACCGCAGGGTGGAAGTGGATACAACATGCATCCGACATCGTGAACTTAAAGAGATATCTTCCAGGGAAGATAATGATCATATGCCGGAAATTCGTTCACGGATAGATGAGCTGATTTTGGTGCTTGGTGATATTAAGAGCAGGTATAAAATGGAGCGTGGATTTTGAAGTCCATTTTGTACAATTTAATTGGCTTTTTTTCACAATTATGCTATTTTCCCGCAATATTGGGAAAGTTTTATATGATTAATCATCACACTCCCATCCATGAAACTCATACAAGAACTAACGATCATAGGCGGTATAGACAAATCGGGGATTAAAGAAGAGATTGAAAAGATCAGCATATCTCCCGGCGAGATAATCGGGATTGTTGGACCTACCGGTTCAGGAAAAAGTACTCTTATTTGTGATATCGAACAGCTTGCACAGGCTGATACACCAACCGGACGTACAATATTAATAAACGGAGTTGTTCCCACACAGGAAATACGCACTGATCCCCGAAAAAAGTGCATAGCCCAATTGTCCCAGAATATGCATTTTCTTGCAGACATGACAGTAATTGAGTTTCTCAGTATGCATGCAAAGAGTAGAAATAAAAATTCAAATGCTGCAGAAAGAGTCATAGAACATGCAAATACTCTTACAGGAGAACCAATTCATCCTGAGCACCAGCTTACTATATTAAGCGGCGGACAGTCCAGAGCACTTATGGCAGCAGATATTGCAGTAATAAGCGATTCACCTATTGTACTGATCGATGAGATAGAAAATGCAGGTATAAAGAAACAGAAAGCTTTAAAGCTATTAGCATCCGAGGGCAAGATCGTTATGGTAGTAACACATGACCCGGTACTGGCACTGATGACAAAGCGCAGGATCGTTATGAAGACCGGTGGAATGAGACAGATAATCACCAAGACATCATCAGAGGAAGGGCTGTGGAATAAACTTGTTAAAATTGATGATTATATGATGTCACTTCGCGATACTATCAGACATGGCGGACTGGTAGAGGAAGTAAGTGCTGTATGAAACTAATTGTAATAGCAGGCACACCCGGTTCAGGAAAAACATCGGTATTGATACATACCATCAAACTGCTTGAAAAAACCAGTGCTTCGCCCTGCGTTGTTAAGATAGACTGCCTATGGACTGATGATGATAAAAGGTTTAACAAGCTTAACATACCTGTACGTATCGGTTTATCAAAAGATATGTGTCCTGATCATTTTGCAATTTATAATACTGACGATATGCTTGAATGGGCCGCAAGAAACAACGCTGATATTCTGCTCAATGAGACCGCAGGTCTGTGTCTGCGGTGTGCACCCTATCCTGATGGGTGCCTGGCTGTATGTGTGATTGATGTGACCACTGGTCCCAATACTCCTTTAAAAGTGGGGCCGCTTCTGACCACAGCAGATGTGGTAGTAACAACCAAAGGAGATATTGTATCACAGGCTGAGCGGGAAGTATTCAGAGAGCGTGTCATTGAAGCGAATCCGCATGCCCGGATCATAGAAGCAAATGGTCTTAGCGGACAGGGTGCGGCAGAACTTACCAAGATCATATTAAATATGCCTGCAACCGGAGATGATCTATCCTTAAGACATAACGCCCCTCTGGCAATATGTACATTATGCACAGGAGAGATGCATGTATCAAAACGGTATCATATGGGTGTGTTGCGGCATATTGACGGGTCAATGGGGTACAAAGGAGAATAATGAAAGACATAATTGATCTGCTTCCCGGGTTTAATTGTGGGGAATGCGGATTGCGGCAGTGCAGGGATTTTGCAGCAGCACTGGTTAATAATGAAACAGAACTTACTTGCTGTCCTCATCTGTATAAGGACAGATTTATCAGTAATATCAAATCAATAGAGAAGATTCTTTACGGATTGAAAAACAGTCAAAATGATACCCATAAAGAACCTGCCCGGATAAAAGGTATTATTGACGGACTTGAAGCGGATTTTATTCTTGCTCCACTCTTAGATGAGACGTCATGCAGGGAATATTTGCATCCGTTCGATCATGAAACAAAACCTAAGGTAGATGAAGTTCTCAGGTATAGACCAATGGGATGTCCGATAACACATTTTGCCAGGGTACTGGATGTGGATAAAGGCATCATTACTGTACATATGGTCGGACCGCTTCATAGAATTGGAGATAAAGGTGCGCAATATCGGGATATCGGGTTATGTATGATCATCGGGTTTGATGGTATTGTCATTAAAGGCCGGGTGCCTGATGTTAGTGAAACGGTAAAGTTTCTTCCTGAACATTGTATGATGCAGAAAGTACATTCTGGTGTTGTGGTTCATTCGGAAGGTAAGCGTGTGAGGATCGAGAGCATTGATCTGAAGGTATGGTAAGTGTAAGTGGTAGATGAATGATCATTAACGAGCTGTTACCTCTAACTGCTTACCAATTATCCTGTCAAGCATCCTGATAAACTCTGATCTTGCATTTCCTGGTATTGTGGCGCCAGCAGCAATATCATGCCCGCCCCCGATTCCTCCCATTGACCTGGCAGATTCATCCATTGCTGCAGCGAGATTCAGACCACGCCGTACCAGGTCATAATTACCCCTGCCAGATACTTTTACACCTTCCCGGGTATCAGCAAATGCGATAATAGGCAGATTCCTGTATCCTATCGCTGTCATACTCATTCCTGCCACTATACCTACTATAGTGTCCTTAATCGCCGATCCGGCATCAAAATACTGAAGATTATCAAGTCTGGTCACCCCCATCTCCCTGACCAGGTTCATCCCTTCCACAAGGTTACGCCTGTGTTGCGCCAGAAGATGTATTGCATTTTCATATTCAGTCTCACGATCACCCTGGCATACAGCCAGTCCGGTCTGCGCCTGATCATACCTGGCTGTAGCATTAAGTAGAGTAGAATATTCAGAAGCATCTCTGGTCTCAGTGCCTTCTTGCTCCTTGAGCAGAGTATATACTTCACCTACCAACCTCTGTATCTTATCAGTATGTAAACCATCGGATATGCAGAACCTGATCAAATTCGAGACAATTCTCTGTTTATTTGGTTGGTCCAGATCGATCCATCTTGCCCATTTCTCGCCCTGGGAATGCATACCACTTTTCTTAAGAAAATTGATACATGCATCTTCATTTCCTGTAAGACCACGCAAGTACGGGTCAGATGAATATTGTAGCATCTTATATACCGGTCTTGTCTGTTTTCCAAACAGCATAAGATCACGCTGGCAGTGTATTATCCCTTTTTTTTTTCCAAGACCCACGATCTGGCGATTAACCCCTATAAGCTGACCCTGTTTTACATGCTGCAGATCCCCAACAGCACCCACCACAGCCAGATCTGCCAGATCATTATTATTACCCATAGCCCTTGCCAGTAAAAAAGTAGTGCCTGAACCACTGATCTCATAGGCACCATTGATGTTGAATATATGAGGATTCAGGTGATTTGCACAATCCCCTGAAGGAATATGATGATCGGATATCACTGCATTGATACCCTGACTATTGATTGTATCCAGCATTCCACTGCCAAGATCTGTAAAAACAGTAACTGAAGGGTTAAGATCTGCGATCCTGTTTATTATGGCATCATCAAGCTGTTTAACGAATTCAACTGAATATTCTTTACCTGCACGTTCAAGGGCAGTACAGATGATCGCTGCTGAGGTCAGACCATCAGCATCAATATGGGATATCACATAGACATCCCGTTGATCCATTATGGTCTTCGCACAATGATCGGCTCTTTTTTCAAATCGCTGCATATATTACCATATTAACATTTATAATTCGCCAACAGAGGAAATATTCAGATCTACCGGTACTTTCGTGATGTTTCCTATTTTTGCACCAATAATATCCTGTATTTCTTTTCCAGTAGCAATATCTACCAGTCGTTGGGTTACTACTCCATCAAATACAATACTTTTAACCCTGTTGTCCACATCCTTCATTGAATTGGCCAGATCCCTTACTGTAACTTCTTTAATGACCTTTTTATTTTTATCTAAAAACCGCGCACTCAACGTGCCATGAAGTTCATTCATATGAGTTTTAAATTCATTGGATATTGTAGGAGTTGCTTGTTCCGGCCTTCTGCGGGGGCGCTCTGCTAACCTGGGCTTGGCGACTGGAGCTTTTACTACTCTTTGCCTGATTTCCGGTCTCTCTTCTCTTTGCTTCGATTGAGGAATAGGTCTTGCTCTTCTACCGCCTATTTGATACCTATCCATTGCCTGTTCTACTGGTATTTTCTGGCGAAGGGACTTTACAATCTCTTTTTGAACCAGTTCCTCAACTCCTTTGCCATCCGGAGCCCTTGCAATAAAATCAATATCTGCAACCTGTAGTAATTCTTTAATAATCAGTTCACCACCACGGTCCCCATCAGTAAAAGCAGTAACTTTCTTCTTTTTACATAGATCTATGACAGTCTGAGGGGCATTGGTACCCCCAACTTCGATAGCGTTCTTGATCCCGTACTTTAGCATATTTAGTACATCTGCCCGTCCTTCTACTACAATAATGGCATCAGAAGTAGCAACATTAGGTCCGCAGGGAATATTATCCTTACCATAGAATGTCAATTCTTCAATTCTTGCAGCTTCCTTTACTTCATCAGTAATCTCCTGACTTTCCGGCCAGCTGTCATCGAACATATCAGTAAGAATATATTTAGCCCTTTCAATTATTTGTTTTCTTTTGGAATGTCGGATATCTTCTATCTTAGCAATCTCAATATTTGCCATACATGGTCCGATCCTGTCTATTGTCTCCAGTGAAGCAGCTAATATAGCTGTTTCTGTCTTATCGAGACTCGAAGGAATATCTATATTGCCAATCGATTTGCCTACACTGGATCTAATATTAACCTCTATTCTACCGATCCGTCCTGTTTTTTGAAGGTCACGAAGGTCAAGGTCATTACCTAATAATCCTTCGGTTTGACCAAATATTGCACCAACTACATCAGGTCTTTCAACTATACCATCAGCTTTTATTTTTGTATGAATTATATATTTTGTAGTATCTGTATTTTGCATATGAATTACCTCTCTTAATAAAAAATAGTAAGGAAAATATCGGTTTACCTGAAATAAAAGAGTTCAAAATTATTGAACATTATATACAAATTTTTTTGAATCATATGACCTCTGTAGCTATAATTGCTTATACATGGAAATATAATCCTTTTTCCAAATTGCTCAATAATAGCGTTCTTTTATGACATCTGATGATAAATATAAGATGTCTCTTAATTTAATTAAGCAATTCCTTATTTAATGTAAATATACCGTTATTTATTGTTTTTTTTAACCCTTTTCCTTTACTACTCTATTGAATACCCCATTTATATAATAATGATTTTTATGATTGTTACATAAAGACTCTATATTTAAGGATATACTGAAGTATGATATTATTCCTACTATTTTAATTATTAAATTTCACCTATTAATATTAATTACATTTGATTATAATGTTATAATTTTCAATACCATTATTGTTGAGACTATATATTAAGTTATGGTATTTATAATAATACTATCATGTTCATTCATAACAAAATACTTTTAACAAATCAAGTACCTGTTTAACGTCCATACCCTTAATGAGCACTGTCTTCTTATGACTGGTTTGCCCTGAAATAAGAGTGATATCAGATTCACTGACCATCAATATTTTAGATAACTCGTTAATCAATTGCTTATTAGCTTTCCCTTTTTGTGGCGGCTGTGTGAGTTTAACTGTGATACGTTTTCTCCATGGATTATATCCACTTATAATCTTAACATTCTTACTTTCGGGTATTACTTCCAGATCAATAATAACACCGTTAGACGATTTCTTCACAGCATCTGTTATAGTCATTCATTTCACGGTTAAAAAAAATATAAGAAATGCGGGGGACGTGATTCGAACACGCGTACTCCTACGAGAATAGCCCCTCAAGCTATCGCCTTTGACCTGACTGGGCAACCCCCGCATAGGGTCTATCAGATTTATTCTATTTCTGTTAGGATCTCATTTAATTGTTTTGCATTATTGATAATAGTATTTGCTCCTTCCAGTAGCAGGTTCCTGGCTGTATATGAACCGTCAGATTCCATACGGAATATAAACGAATTGGTCTTGCCCTGAACAATAATTGCATCAATATCACAGGCATTCGTACACAGATTGCATAGGTTACAATTTAAAGCATCAGTGACAGTAAGTATATCATTTTCCATAATAAGTATACCCTTTGGACACTCACCTATACACTTTCCACATGAATCGCAGTTCTCCAGTATATTAATTTCTGGCAAATTCTTATAACCACATGCAATTCCAGCCTGCCATTTGGGATGTTTACGGCCAGTACCCAGTTTAGCAAAAGCTTCCAATACTAGTTCTTCATCCTTTTTCAATTCCACTATAGGAATCCGCTCATCAGCCGGTAAGATTTTAGGATCTGATGATAATATATCACCTGAATATACTATTATAGGTCCTTTTGAACTTAATGTCATTGATACCTGACACTTAGTACAACCCTCACCGTTGCAGTCACATTCTTCGGGAAGCACATAGGACTCCAGGTCTGTTGTGAAAGGAATCAATCCAACTCGCAGAGCAATTTGTTCATCAAATAAAACAGAAGTATTACCGTATATATTGATATAATCTATCGCCATAGTAGGTACTTCGGCCAGCATGCTCCTACGAAGTCCATTAATTATTGCAGGTTCTATTTGATTTATTATGAATCTGGCTTTGTTATCAGATAGTTCGATGATATCTATATCCATTCTTTCCCTCACTTATACTCTTCTACCTCTACGTCCACCTTTGGCTTGAGTACCGTCGTGTGGTGTGGGTGTTACATCTTCTATCCTGCCTATTCTGATACCTGCTCTGGCAAAGGCTCTTATGGCTGCTTGTGCACCCGGACCGGGACTTCTCTGTTTATTTCCACCGGGGGCACGTACTTTAACATGAATACCCATTATATCTTTATCCTTGAGTTTTTCTGCCAGTATATTTGCCATTTGCATTGCCGTATAAGGAGAACTCTCATCACGAGCAGCTTTCACAACCATACCGCCGCTTATCTTGGCAATGGTCTCTGCTCCTGTTACATCTGTAATAGTGATTATGGTATTATTAAAGGATGCATGTATATGTGCTACACCCCATTTTCCTTCTGTCATGGTCTACACTCCTTTGTTTTTATCTTCTTCTACCTTTTCTTCTTTTGTCTTGCTGTACTTCCTCTATTTGAATGATCTCATTCTTAACTATCTCAGCCAGACGTTGAGGATGTTCCTTTTTCTGCAATGGTGAATTAGTATAATATTCTATCCTTTGTTCATCATCTATTGATACAATGTAACTGGGTATAGTAATCTTTTTATTAGCTATTGAAATGTGACCATGCGTAATGAACTGTCTTGCCTGTCTTATAGTACTGGCAAAACCCTGTCTATATACCTGTGTCTGAAGTCTTCGTTCAAGAAAATTCTTTGTATCAAGTGCCAGAATATCATCAAGATTCCCTTCGGTGGACAGAATACTATACCGTTTAAGTCTGTTTAATATATCATCAGCTATTTGTCTGTCATGACCTGATAATTCTCCTTCAGTGATCTCTGCCAATAACTTCATAGCAGAACGGCGGTATTTCCGAAGCATACTCTGGGCCTTCCAGACCTCACGTTTATTCCTGAGTCCATAGGTTTTTACATAACCCACTTCTTCAGCCAACCTGAGCGCCTGCCAGGGATGCTTTGGTGTTTCATATGATTTGGTATTTTTACCCGGATATCCCATTTTTCATCACCGCCTAATTTACTTTTCTCTTAACACCGACAACAAGACCTCTTCTACCTGTAGATTTGGTTCTCTGTCCTCTAACTTTATGCCCTCGTTCATGTCTTATGCCTTTATATGAACGGGTCTTTTTCATGCTATTAAGATCTTCTCTTTTAATTAACAGTACATCAGTAGCAACAATATGTTTATCCTCGCCACTTAAATAGTCCTTACGCCTGTTAAGCATCCACACAGGTAAAATTGATTCAATATCATCTACTGTTTTATTCAGGGTTTCTATCTGCTCATCCTCAAGATAGCCCATGGTCGCTGCAGGGTCTACGCCTGATATATCAGAAATGATCCGTGCTGAGCGGCGGTTAATTCCTTTTATGCCTGTTAATGAGTACTGAACACTCTTTTTTCCTTCCAGGTCGGTATTAGCGACACGGACAATATGTTTAATCTCTTCTTGTTCGGTTTTTTCTTTTGGTTCTGCCATTCAATGCATTCCTCCGATAGGAAGTTTTTCCTATAGCCCCGGACTCTTTATCCGGCGCCGCCCTTCATATTGCGGGCGCGATAATTGAAGATATAACCCTTAGATGTATTATTACTTAAAATAGCTTATGCAAGATCACAATATAGTTTGGACCTATAATACTTACAATCATGGTGTTTGACATCCAGTCCGAAATGTGGAGTATGCACATATGATCGCAGCTTTTAAGCCCCTAAAAAAAAGGAAAAAAATATTTACTATTAATTAATGGTGTTATGCTGCAATTTCGATCGTTAATGAATTTACCGGACAGTTCTTAACACAGATGCCGCAGGCTTTGCACAGGTTGTAATCTATAACAGCCATTCCATTGGACACTGCAATGGCCCTTGCTTCCGTATCAACATCGAAGTCTATATCTTTTTGTTGCTTTAAATTACTGGGACACACTGATGCACAGTTGCCACAGCCAATACAACTCTCTTCTGAAAGTATCAGTTTCTTATCTTTCTTTGCCATATTGAATTCCCTCAATAATATTATTCTTTGGTATGTTCTATTATTTGCTATAATAAGAACGTTTCGAAATATACCGGAGGTCTTTAAATGATGAAATAGAAAAGTCATATGATAAATAGAAGAAGAACTTAAATATCAACATCAAATCCGATTTCCGGTTACAGGGAAATATATGCTAATATGACAAAAATTAAGAATATCAAGGAAAGAGAACTAATTTCTTTAATCACTGGCATACTGGAAAAAAACCAGACTCACACCAGTGAAATTTTAAATAAATATATAGGCCCTGGAAAGGATGACTGTGCCGTTATAGATATAGATAGCTCAAAACTTCTGGTTGCATCAACAGACATGCTTCACAGCACCACTGATTTTCCACCAGGTATGACACCGCAGCAAATGGGCTGGATGAGCGTTGCTGTGAATTTGAGCGATATTGCAGCTATGGGTGCCAGTCCAATAGGTATCATGATGGCTCTTGGACTGCCGCCTGATCTTGATCTGGATTTTGTAGAAGCTTTAGTCAGGGGCATGGATAAATGTGCCGGACACAGCGGTACGGTTATTATAGGTGGTGATATTGACAGACATGATGAGATAACTATTTCAGGGTCTGCACTCGGACTGGTAGATGCAGAGCATATAGTCTTAAGAAAAGGAGCACAAATAGGAGATATGGTATGTGTAACCGGTAAGCTTGGTACTGCAGGTGCCGCGCTGGATGCACTTATACATAATAGAAGTACTGATCGGTCTGTACTTGATAAATTCTATCAACCGGTTCCGAGGATACCGGAAGGTATATCTTTAGCGCAAACAGGATGTTTGACATCTATGATGGATATCAGCGACGGACTGGCATTATCTCTATATGATATTGCTGCAGTTAATAATATAGGATTTCATATACAGGCAAATAATATACCTATACATAATGAAGTTCGCAGCATGGCCTATAATGAAGATGAACTGTTTAAATGGAGTGTATACACAGGTGGTGATTTTGAACTACTGTTCACTATTCGACCCGGGTGCCTGGAACAAGTTGAAAATAAAACAACAGTTCAATATACTGTGATCGGGGAAGTCACACAAAAAGGTATGACAATTGAACGACATGGTAATGTGATGGATATGAAACCTCATGGATTCACACAGTTCTAAGAGGATTGATAATATGATCAAGTGCCAGATATGTAATAACCCTGACTGCATCCGGACTGCCGAGGAAGTATTGGATACCATATACGACCTCTATACTGCCTGTGAAAACTGCGTGCCTGAACCTGAATGGAATACAACAGCTCCTTTTAAAACAATTACCGATATACAAACTCTAAGCAGTACTTTCTTATTATGCAACTCATGCGGCCGCCGTCCTTTAAATGCAGTGATGGCACATGCTCTGTCTATTATGATCAGGCATGGTGAGCGGGATGAAAATGCCGGTCTTATCCGGACAGGAACACCGTTGATCTACAGAGGTTTCCCGATCATGTATCCACCACGTCTCGGACCCGACTCGCTTGTACTTATTGTAGATAATACCGGATTGCTTACGGCACAGGATATTGTAGGACAGGTGCCCGAAATAAAGGGCGTGATCCTGCGTACAGGTAGTCAGGCAAAAAGTGTAGGGATACTTGATTCTAACTCCAGGCCACATGAATATACCTTACTTGCTGGCTGCGATATGAGATGTGATGTTGTCCAAAGTGCTTTTGGGGAACTGGTGATATATAAAAATCAAAGTAAGATACACATAGAATTTGATAATGATCATAAGATGCAGATACTCGGATCGCTGGACGTAAAAGGTATACTTGCTGGCAAAGTAGTAGTGGATGGAATGTGTGGTCCCGGCACACTTGGTCTGATGAGCATGCTCTTTGGTGCAAGGAAAGTGATATTTAATGATGCATGGCGTCCTGCTATTGAGAATTTACTGCTGAACCTGGAAGTTAATAGTGCTATACTGGGTGTGGAGGTTGAACCGGTATTATCAATAACAGACCTTTCGCTTATTGGAGATAAACCAGTGCAAGTGGCTGTTGTTAAAAGAGATGGCCGGATCGCAGCAAAAGTATATTTTGGGGATTTACGGTATCTTCCGGATATTATAGACGGTTGTGATGTGTGCCTGATCGATGCATTTCCTGCGGTTGACCCTTCTGAATTTGTTAATATATGGGGTAAAAAAGATAAGGGTAGTCGTATAATAGTGGTTTGATCAATATTGATTGGATTTAACAGTCGGATCATCATTTAATTTAACGTCAACATTATTTCGAAAAATATAAAAACCGGGTGTGTTATATATTATTAAAAAAGGTATATACAGTTATATAAATTCATTTAAGAGAGTGTTGAAAATATGTTTGATGAAATAGAAAAGAAATGGGCATCTATGGGAGGTGCTGATGGGGTATTAGGCAAACCCTACGGTGAATCCAGAAAAACCATTGATGGTAATGGAAAATATCAGCGGTTCGATAACGGTTCGATCTACTGGAATCCAGATGTAGGAGCTTTTTATATTTACGGCGTGGTCGAAAGTAAGTATACGAAAATGGGATATGAGTCAAGTTATCTTGGATTCCCCACATCAGATACTATTGATCTTGGTGATAAACGCAGTTATAACAACTTCACCGGAGGAGTTATTTACTGTCATCCTCTTTTCCACTGCATTGCATTACGCGGTCCGATACTGGATAAATGGAAACAAATGGGGGCCGAGAAGAGTGTAATGGGATATCCTGTCAGGGAAATTCAGGCTACAGAGGACGGCAAGGGTGAATGCCAGCACTTCCAGTTCGGAGATATCTACTCACATCCTGATCACGGAATCTTTGAGATGAGAGGCCGCCCAAGGATCGAGTGGTATAAATTAGGAGGACTGAATGGAAAATTCGGCCCACCTGTTTCTGAAGTCACAGAGAGTGAGGATGGGAGTTACCAGAACTTTAAGCATGGGACAATCGTCTGGCATGGAAAACAACAGAAAGTTGATATTCAGGAACACGGAACTGCATAATTATTGCAACGATGTATTAAAGTCAATTTGACATTGATCAAATTGATTATAGAGATTAACGTTGATTTGCAGGATTGTATAGGTCAGCGTTAATCTGCGTACATGTCCATAAGCCTGAATGGATATAATCATCAATCCAGATATCCCAATGCCCTCAACCTCCCCTTAACTTTCTCCTCATCTTCCTCCGAAAACACCTCTTCAGGCTCTTCGTCTTCAACCTCTTTAATAACTTCCTCTAATACGAATGTTACATACTTATCCACGGATTCAAAACCCGTCTCTTCAAGCCTTGCTTCAATTTTACTTATCATCTGCTTTGGGATTTTTATTTCACCATATTCCATATTGTCACCTATCTCATTTCTTTAATTATCTTAGCAAAATCAGTAATTCCAGGATTACCCAGATCTTTGAAATCCGTACTCCAGAACCCATAATTAGAATGGTCTCCGAATATACCTATTTGCTCCATTCCGTGATCAGACAGTACAATAAACTGATTCTTCATACTACCGGCAATCTCATCAAGATCCTTATAGATCATTTTCATCATAGTCCTGTTTCCAAAATTCAAATGTCCGATAACATCAGCCACACTGAAATAACCGAGTATAAAATCATGGTCTGCTTCTAAAACATCAATGAATTCCTCTTTTATTTTTCGATGATGTTCAAATGCAAGGTTGTTATAATCCACTCTAACCTGACCTTTTTCTTCTTCAGACTGTGCATCAAAGAATTCCTTAAGCAATTTACGCTCCTGATCATGCTGATCTGTAATATAACTAAATCCGGGCAGATCTATGATCTTCGGATTTTCGAATTGATCAAAGAAGGTATCCTTTATGTCCAATTTGGTATTCCACATATCTTTATCCCCTTTGGCCAGGATCTCTTTTTCCATATTTTTTCCTGTCATAAACGAACTCCAGAGCACCATAGTCCTTGGCTCTGAGAACTCGGAGATGTTCGTCTTTCCATAATATTTCTGCTTCAAATTATTACAATCGAACTTTTCAACCAGTGTATATTCCAGAGCATCAATAGCTAATACTGTGATCATTGTACCAGCTCCGTAATAATGCCACCGGCAAGAGTATCATCAGTTCTAAGTACAAACCGTCCCAGTTCTTCTATTGTATTAAAATTCTCAACAACAACAGGTTTATCAGTTTTAATAATTATATCTGCCACTTCCCGATTCTTGATCTCATCCGCATCTTCAGCGATCAAATCAAGAGTAGAAGAATTAATAACTCTGCTTATCTTTTCAATTTCACATGCTACATCCTGTGTAGCGCACCTGAACCATAAGGTATCGCCTTTATTATAAGGAGTATTATCCATCCAGAATATATTAGCTCTAATATGGTTAGTTAATACCGGGACATCTCTATCATGCACAATTACATCACCTCTGTCAATGAACAATTTATCCTCAGTAATAATACCTGTACTTTTTCCTGCTTCAGCTTCTGTTACATTTTTTAGGAACTCTTCTACGGATTTTACCGTTGTTTCTTCACCTGATGGCAGTATCTTTATCTTATCTCCTTTTCTTATGATCCCGCTTTCAACCCTTCCTGCTATAATGCGCTTATCAAAATTATAGACATCCTGAACCACAAAACGTAAAGGTTTATCCTTTGCACTTTCTTTTACTCTAAATGAATCCAGAGCTTGCAGGAAGTCCGGACCCTGATACCAATCCATATTTTCATTTTTTCCGGCAATAAGATCTCCTTCTTTCGCAGAAATAGGTACTATATAGGACGGTTTAATGTTTATCCCTGATAAAAAATCAAGAAGTTCTTTTTTTACAGTTTCAAACTTTCCCCTCTCATAACCCACCATATCCATTTTATTAATAACTACAATCACCTGGTCCAGCCCCAGCATTCCAAGAATGTAAGCATGTCTCTTTGTCTGTTCCTTTACCCCCTCATCGACATCCACTATAAGCACAGCAGCTTCTGCCTGGGATGCACCACTGATCATATTCTTAATAAATTCTACATGTCCCGGAGCATCTATGATCACATAATTCCTTTTTGTAGTGTTAAAAAAAATCTGAGCAGTGTCAATAGTAATACCTTGATCCCGTTCTTCTTCTAGATGATCCATAACATAACCGAATTCTATATCCTTACCAAGGCTTTTGCATATCTGTTCGATCTCTTCGATCTTACCTTTGGGAAGTGAATCCGTATCATATAGCAATCTTCCGATCAAAGTACTCTTTCCATGGTCAATATGACCGACAATTACAAATTTTAAATTTTCTTTATCCATATTCAAATCCTCAATATATTATCAATTTAGTCAGTATCATCATACCGAGAAATGTTGTTACTCCCCCGATCATTAAGGTAAATTTTTTGGCCGGCATTATCTTCACAGTATATACTGATAGTGGTACTGAGACCAGGGAACCTATTACCAGATACGGAACAAGTATCCAGTCAACCTGTTTGGCAAAATAAAAATAAGCTAAAACGCCTACCAGACACGTCACTCCTTCTGCCAGGGCAGTTATACCTATTGAACTTTTACTATTAACTCCTGATAGTATCTGGCCTGATACTATCAACGGACCGTATCCTCCACCGGATATGCCTTTGTTAAATGATGCAAGAGCACCAATACCAATTATTCTTTTCCATGAAAATTTAACCTGAGTCTTATGTTTTATCAAAACAAGAATTCCCATAGACATTACAAGAAGTCCGATATATAGTTCAAGATAGAACACAGGTAATCTCAATGCAATCAACACAGCAATAATTACTCCTGCTATACTGCAAATTACCAGCACCAGTGCTATTTTAGAATCAGTTGATCTCGGGATGTATCCAAGTTTTCCCAATCTTTTTACGATCTCATGTTCATGATCGTTCTTAAAATCAAATGAGACATTACCTGCTCCATGATGCAGTACGGCTGCAATCATTCCTGCAATGAACTGTGCCAGTAGAATTGCAGGTACTACCTGAAGTGGTGAGAAGCCCATTAATAGCAGTATAGGAGTAAGTGAAGTACCGTATCCCATACCAAGTGTCGCATCAATATATTCTATTCCTATTGATATCAACAAGACACTGATAAGTAAAAATTCAACAGCCATTTGTATCTTAAATGAAGATTTACATATACCCAAGAGCCCGCAATTTCTGCATTACATATGCACTTTCCTTATCCTGTGCACGCCCGGACCGTTCGGATATTTTAGTGGTCATTAATTCTTCCACGATCTTATCAACAGTATCGGCATCCGAATCAACCGGCTCACAACAGGTTTCACATCCTATGCTGCGGTATCGTTTACCATTGTTTGCAAAATATAGATCTACTACAGGGATATTTTCCCTCTGGATATATTTCCAGATATCCTGTTCGGTCCAGTGCAGCAGTGGATGAACTCTTATATGCTGCTCACCTTGCTGCTGGTTCTTGAACTGATCCCACAATTCAGGAGGCTGGTCTTTATAATCCCACTTGAACTGTTTATCTCTTGGCGAAAAGACACGTTCCTTTGCTCTAATACCATGCTCATCCCTGCGGATACCTAAAAGTAATGCTTTGAACCCGTATTTATCAATAGTCTGTTTGAGAGCTTCTGTTTTTAATTGCCCGCAGCATGCTAATTTATCACTGGCATCAGGTCCCATACCTTCATTAAGGGATTGCCCATTCTTACCTATTATAAGTTCCATATCCCATTTATCAGCCCATTCGCTTCTAAAATCATAAATCTCCTGGAACTTATAGCTTGTATCTATATGCAGTGCAGGAAATGGGACTTTACCATAAAAGGCTTTTCTGGTAAGCCACATAAGAGTAGTAGAATCCTTTCCTATACTCCATAATATAGCAATGTTTTTAAACTGTTTATAAGCTTCACGGATTATATAGATACTCTGGCTTTCTAATTGATCCAAATGCTTCATTAAATATTTCTCCCCTATAAATATCCAAGTCTTTTAAGTCTTTGTTTTATTATTTGAACTTCTTGTTCAGTAAGATTGTCTTCTTCAGTTATCTTGCCTGTGGATGCAAGTGTTCGCATAGTAAACACTATAAATTCCGTGGTGCTGGAGAAACCTGTACCTTCTATCATTTGTTGAAGTGTTTCATATAGCTCCCTGGGAATTTTAATGGTAACTTTATCTTTCATAAGACTCTAATTGTAGTACGATTTGAGTGTGGTTAAATGTTTCGGTGAATACGAAGTCTTCTATAAGTCTGGCTAAATTTAATTTGACTAATATTTCCATACTTGCATTCTTTAGAAAATAATCATCCATACAAACCAGAGGTTTTTCATGAAATTTTATAATCGAGAAGAAGAATTGTTTTCTTGGGTAGTATAAAATTTTTTTTACAAGGGTTTAATGTATCTGAGGTCAATAAGATCATAGATAATCATGCTACATTACACAGGATTTATTACGGGATTGAGTTGATACTGTGACAGAAAAGAATTTACCAGACCAAAATGAACACACCATAGTCGAAAAGATCATCCCTATCAATATAGAAGATGAAATGAAGACATCCTATATCAATTATGCCATGAGCGTGATCGTTGGCAGGGCACTGCCTGATGTGCGTGACGGTCTAAAACCAGTTCACAGACGCATTCTATTTGGTATGAAGGAACAGGGCATGACCCATGACAAACCCTATAAGAAATCTGCCAGGATAGTAGGAGATGTCATGGGTAAATACCACCCGCACGGTGATGCTGCGATCTATGATACAATGGTACGGATGGCACAGGATTTCAGTATGCGTTATCCACTTGCAGATGGTCAGGGCAATTTCGGATCCATTGACGGTGATGCTGCTGCAGCCATGCGTTATACCGAGATACGGTTGTGGAATTTAGCACAGGAGATCCTGGACGATCTTGATAAAGATACTGTTGATTTCATACCTAACTATGACGGAAGTCTCAAAGAACCTGTTATTCTACCCTCGAAAGTTCCCAATCTGCTCATCAATGGTAGTACAGGTATTGCAGTAGGTATGTCGACAAATATGCCCCCGCACAACTTGCGTGAGATCGTAGATGCTGTGATAATGACCATAGATAATCCGGAAGTTACTACCCAGGAATTGATGAGTGTAGTACACGGACCCGATTTTCCGACCGGTGCCTACATTTACGGGAGAAGTGGGATACACCGCGCATATGAAACCGGGCGCGGTATTATTAAGATCCGTGCCAAAACAACTGTTGAGCAGCACAAAAATAAAGAAAGCATCATTATCAATGAGATGCCCTACCAGGTAAATAAAGCTAAACTTATCGAGAACATAGCCAATTTAGTAAAAGAAAAAAAGATCTCGGGTATAACAGACCTAAGAGACGAGTCTGACAGAAATGGTATAAGAGCTGTGATAGAACTCAGCCGGGGTACTAATGCAGATGTTGTACTGAACCAGTTATTCAGGCATACCCAGATGGAATCCAGTTTTGGGATCATAAATCTGGCATTGGTTGATGGTCAACCTATGATACTGGGCTTGAAAGATATCATCAGGCATTTCATAGACCACCGCGTGGAAGTAGTAACACGCCGCAGTATATTTGAGATGGAAAAAGCCAAAAAACGCGCACATATCTTAGAAGGTCTTCAGATAGCTCTGGACCATATTGACCAGGTCATTGCTTTGATACGCCAAAGCCAGACAACAGATGAGGCAAAAACCAGACTAATAGCAGAACTTGATCTGTCGCAGGAGCAGGCAAAGGCAATTCTGGATATGAGACTTCAGAGGCTTACCGGTCTGGAGCGGGAGAAGATCGATAACGAGCACAAAGAATTAATGGAGACGATCAGGTGGCTGCAGGAAGTCCTGGGTGATAAGAATAAGATTCTTAGTATTATCAAACAGGAGATCATAGATATCAAGGATAGATATGGCGATGATAGACGAACCCAGATCATTGATGGTGATACCGAGATGGAAGATGAGGATCTGATACCTGTTGAAGATGTGGTTGTCACAATTTCCAATAGTGGATACATCAAACGTCTGCCTGTTCATACATATAAACAGCAGCGCAGGGGAGGCAGGGGTGTAATAGGCATGGATACTAAGGAAACAGATTTTGTAGTTGATCTGTTTGTAGCGTCCACACATGACTATATACTGTTCTTCACTGATAAGGGACGGGTATACTGGCTTAAAGTCTATGAGATCCCGGATGCTTCAAGGCAAAGCCGTGGCAAAGCAATTATTAATTTGATCGAAGTGGATAATGATGAGAATATAACTGCCCAGATACCTGTAAAGGCTTTTAAGGATGATCAGTACCTGATCATGGCGACCGATTGTGGTGTAGTAAAAAAGACCGTTTTGTCAGCTTTCAGCAACCCGAGACGAAGCGGGATCATAGCTATAACCCTTGATGAAGGAGATGAACTCAAGATCGTTAAATTAACAGATGGGCATAAAGATATCATCATCGGAAGCAGGCATGGTAAAGCTATTCGGTTCAGTGAGGCAGATGTACGTGCTACGGGAAGAGGTGCTCGTGGAGTTAGAGGCATCCGGCTTATTGGCGATGATTGTGTAGTAGGAATGGATATTGTACGGGATGATGCAACTCTGTTAACTATAACTGAGAATGGGTTTGGAAAACGGACGCAATTCGGGGAATACAGGAAGATGAACAGGGGAGGTCAGGGTGTAATTACCATAATATCCAGTATACGAAATGGTATGGTCGTTGATGTGAAGGCTATCAATGAAACAGACGAGTTGATGGTGACCACTTCGGGAGGGATCATTATTCGTGTACCTGTATCTGATATAAGGATTCAGGGACGTAATACCCAGGGTGTGAAGATCATGAATGTGAAAAATAAGGATAAGGTAATGGCTGTTGCGCGTGTAGTTGTGGATAATGACAAGATAAGTAATGAGAACGAAATCCTCCCTTCGATCGGATTTTCTTGAATGGATACACCACAATTGTTATCTGAAAAGGTTTTTATTATATTATCGTAATTATTAAGCTGCACACACGATCAATGATTTGAATCTTATTATATTACAGTATCAGATCACTGGGATATTAATTGGAGGTAGTAATGTTCACAATACAAAATCATCTGGAAAAACGTAATGGTCATCTCATCATAGCTGGAGTGGATACTACCAATCTTACACAAGAGTTTGGTACACCATTATATGTAACCAACGAACAGCGTATAAGGGATAATTTTAACACATATCAAAAGGCTTTTTCACATGCAGATCTATATTATGCAGCAAAAGCCAATTATAACCTGACTATCATGCGTATCCTTGCACAGGAAGGTGCGGGAGCTGATGTGTTCAGTGATGGTGAACTCTATATGGCACTGTTAGCAGGTATTCCAGGGGACAGGATACTATTCAACGGTAACTCTAAAACAGACCGTGAACTGGCAATGGCTGTAGAGACAGGGGTAAGAATATCAGTGGACTCACTTGATGAGTTGCATGCATTAAGCCGGATAGCATCATCAGGGCAAAAAACTGTTGATATTGCCTTTCGGGTTAACCCTGATGTATCACCGAAAACCCATCCCAAGATCAGTACAGGATTGAAAACATCCAAATTCGGTATACCACATCAAGATGTAGTAGCAGCTTACAAGGAAGCTGTAGAACTACCAGGTATAAACCCGATTGGAATGCACTGTCATATAGGCAGTCAGATACTTGATACATCCCCATTCAGTGAAGCTATTAATCGTATGATGGACCTGGTTGAACAGGTTACCAGGTTAGGTGTGGAACTGGAATTTTTGGATCTGGGTTCAGGACTGGGTATACCTTATAAAAAAGGTGAGATGGTACCTACTCCACAGGATCTGGCTGATATCGTACTACCCATTTTCAATAAACGTTCACAGGCTATTGGAATTAAACTAAAACTAATCATAGAACCCGGCCGTTATATTGTAGGAGATACTACAATTTTGCTTACAACAGTAAATACTGTTAAGACCGCAATCAAGAAGTTCGTAGGTGTGGATGCAGGGTTTAATCTACTTATCAGGCCTGCCATGTATGATAGTTATCATCATGTTGTAGTGGCTAATAAGGTAGATGCCAAAGTATCTGGTATCTATACAGTTGTAGGTCCCATATGCGAAACAGGTGATATCCTTGCATCTGACAGGGAACTGCCTGTTGTAGTTAAAGATGATATTATTGCTATTCTTGATGTTGGAGCCTATGGTTTTAGCATGAGCAGCCAGTATAATGGACGCCCACGATGCACTGAATTATTGGTTAATAATGGTCAGGTAGATGTAATAAGAAAGGGTGAGGACTTTGATGACCTGATGATGAACCAGATTGTTCCGTCCCGGTTCCTTTAATATGTTATATTTTTATGAATTAAAAAAGTAGTTGAGCTATAATGGTAATTAAAGTGAATAGATATAAATGCGGGTATTGCGGTGCATGTGTAAGTGTATGCCCTACGGGCGCTATTGAACTTATTGAGACATGGATTGTAGTTGATGATACTTGTAATAATTGTGGTATATGTTCCAGGATATGTCCGGTTGGAGCGCTGGAGGTCTCAACTTGAAAGACCGCTATGATATAATAGTAGTAGGAGCAGGTCCTGCCGGATCTGTCACTGCTAAAACTGTTGCAAGTAAAGGTCTTGATGTATTGTTGATCGAAAAACGACAGCAAATAGGTGATCCTGTCCGTTGTGCGGAAGGAGTTAATAAAAAATATATAGCTAATTTTTTACAGCCGGACCCTGCATGGATATCTGCTGAGGTTAAGGGTTCAAGGATATATGCCCCTAACGGGAAAATGGTAGAGATGGGGGAAGAGCTCTCTGGCGTTGAAGTCGGATATGTACTTGAGCGTAAGATCTTTGATCGGGCACTGGCCATGGAAGCGGCCCGTGCAGGAGCCCAGGTAATGGTAAAGACCAGAGCTACCGGACTTCTGATAAATAATGGTTATGTGACTGGTGTAAAAGTACAATATATGGGAAAGAACTATGATATTCAATGTGATATTGTAATCGGTGCTGATGGAATAGAATCCAAAATAGGACGGTGGGCAGGTATTGATACTACTATTAAACCAGGGGGTTTGTGTTCATGTATGCAGTATTTGATTACAGATATAGATGTGGATCCTGATTTCTGTGAGTTCTATCTTGGAACGCATATTGCACCATCCGGATATCTTTGGGTATTTCCAAAAGGTAAGAACAAGGCCAATGTAGGGATAGGGATTTCCGGATTTCTTCCAAAAAACAAAAGAGTTATTGACCTGTTAGATGATTTTGTTAAAAAGAAATATCCGAAAGGAAAGATCATTGAAATAATATATGGCGGTGTTCCTGCTTGTGGAACAATAGAACGCACTGTATCGAATGGTCTTATTCTGGTCGGAGACGCTGCCCGTCAATCTGACCCGCTATCTGGCGGAGGAATATTTAATTCTATCTGGGCAGGTGAAATTGCAGGTAAAGTAGCAGTTAAAGCTATTAAACGCCGGGACGTTTCTGCAGAATTCTTGCAGGAATATGAAAGGAAATGGCGTGCTGAAATAGGAAAAAATATTGATACCAGTCTTATTGTAAAGAATCGTTTTTTATCATTGAATGATGATGATATGAACACTCTTGCTGATTCACTTGAAAATATGGATCTTAAGACTACTAATCTTTTAGGATTGGTGTGGGCACTTTTTAAATCTAATAAGAAACTATTATGGGACTTGAGGAGTATATTTAAAGACATCAAAGATATCAACGATGTTGATTTCGATGATATTAATAGCATAAATTGAATATTTACTTTACCAGAGTGGAGGCAAATATATGAGTAATGGAAAATTTGAACCGAAACCCGGATCTTTATTGTTTGATAGCTTAAAAGATAAAAAAGGGATAATTCTTGCTGCTAATCCCAGGATTGCTTTAGTAACACGAGGGATATTCAAAGCAGCAAAGGAGGTTGATGCTGCATTGATCCTGGAACTTGCCAGATCGGAATGCGACTTATCAGGTGGATATACCGGACTCAATCCTGCGGATTTTAGTGCCAGGAGCAAGCAGGCGGCGCAGGAAGTGGGATTCGATATATGGGCATTACATGCAGATCATATTGGAATTAAGAAAGGTACAAAAGAGGATATAGAAGGGACTAAAGAACTGGTAAGCGGCCAGATAGATGCTGGTTTTACGTCTTTTGCGATTGATGCATCCCATTTATTCAATTTCCAGGGAGGTAATCTGCGTGAAGAACTCTCTGATAATATTGATGCTACTACACAAGTGGCAAGGCATATACATGAGAAGATGGGGGGCAAGGAATATGGTCTTGAAGTGGAAGTAGGTGAAATAGGTAGAGAAGATGAGCAAGGTCGCGTATTAACACAACCTGATGAGGCAGTGACTTTTATCAAGGCACTCAATGAGAACGGTGTCAATCCACAGGTACTGGCGATCGCTAATGGAAGTGTTCATGGAAATACCTATGATGCCCAGGGCAATCTGGTCGAGCAGGTATCTATTGATATACCACAGACTATTGCAGTAGCAAAAGCATTAGAGGATAATAATCTTGGTGTAAGGATCGCCCAGCACGGAATAACAGGTACGCCCAGAGATCTGATACACAACCATTTCCCGCATGGTGATATCGTTAAAGGGAATGTAGCAACTTTCTACCAGAATATGGTATGGGATATTTTCAAGGTATACGAGCCTGAACTGTATAATGATATATGGAACTGGACCCTGGATACATATAGAGATTCTGCCCAGGGCAAGGCAGACAATGAGATATTTGGAAAGTACTGCAAGTTTGCTATAAAACAGTTCTTTGATAGAATATATTCAGTACATGATGATACAATAAAGATAATCGATACGCTGGCATATGCTGAAACATTGATATTTTTAAAAGCGTTTAAAGCTGAAGGTACGGCTCAGATAGTTAGAAATGCAATGGGGTAAAAAGTGTGGGCCTATAATTGGTTCACTTTTTATCTTCGGCTCTTCCGAGAGCCTCAGTTAAGAAAATCCGACCGAACAGGCGGTCTCCCAAAAGTCCAAAAAATAAAAATTTTGACCTTAGTTTTTGATTTAAAGGCTTAATTTTCCTCCTTTTACATAGGAATTTTAGTTTTGAGACGGCCTGCAGTATATTTAATGAAATATTGCCTCTTGAAAAATCTGTGTAAATCCGTGTTAATCTGTGTCTAAAAAAAACACATTCTAACAAGGAGGTGTATATTGCTTATGATTATTATCCAAGATTACATATTTTATAGAAAAAAAAGTAATCTTGATAGAGTCAAAAAATAATTATTTCAGACACAGATTAACACGGATTTACACAGATTAAAATTCCTTAATTGATTGCAAATGTAAAATAATATAATTTTTGAAGTGGATACGAAATATTCTGCAATATTTCTTAGATTGAGAATTGAGGTGTATTTACAGAGAGCTATAAAAATAATCACATTGGAAATAATTAATTCATTCATAAATATTTATCAAATGTTGGGGGTTTTGGGACAGCCTGCTAACATCAAACTTCACTGTATTTTTTATATGTCCATGTATCCTTTCACACTCTCGTCTGAGAATGTACGATTCCGGGAAGGTTTTATCCTCCAAATTCTTATTTCTAATATACATGCC